>JANNDA010000434.1:0-9931 GCA_031387195.1 Planctomyces sp.
GATCTTCCCATTCCGACGAAATCCGACCGCGTCGCGACGCGCATGACGCTCGCCGATCTGGAAAGCCTCGCGCTCTCCAACAACCCGACATTGGAGCAAGCCGCTGCCGGGGTCGAAGCCGAGCGGGGCAGTTTTCAGCAAGCGGGGCTGTATCCGAATCCGCAGATTGGCTACGTCAACGGCACGTCGAATCGTTCTAGCGTGACGCAATCCAACGGCGCGTTTTTCAGCCAGGAATTTGTCACTGCCGGCAAGCTGCAAAAGGCTCAGGCGTGGGAAGCGAACGAGGTCAACAAAGTCGCGTGGGACTTGGAAGCTCAACGCACGCGCGTGCTGACCGACGTGAGGATTCGCTACTACGACGTGCTGGGAGCGCAACATGCGGTGCAGACGTTGAAGAAACTGGAGCGGATTGCGGATCGCGGTTTGGAGACAGTGCGGCAACTGCTCGATGCCAAGAGCGCGACGCGCGCGGACCTGCTGCAAGCGAAGATTCAGTTGGAGACTGTGCGAGCCTCATTGGACGAAGCGACCGAGCGGCACTCGGCCGCGTGGCAGCAGTTGGCGAACGTCACCGGCCTGCCCGAACTGGAGCCGACGTTGCTGGATGGCAAACTGGAAGGCGACTTGCCGAAGCTCGACCTGCGAGCCGCTTGGGAAAAATTGCTGGCTGACAGCCCGCAACTCCGCTCGGCCGAAGCGGAACGCGATCACGCTCACGCCCAGTTGACGCTCGCGGAAGCGGAGGCGATTCCCAACGTCACGTTTCAGGCGGTCGCGGAATACGATCGAGCCACGCAAGCCTCGACGGTCAGTTCGCTGGTGTCGCTGCCGCTGCCGATCTTCAATCGCAATCAAGGCAACATCTATCGTGCCGCGTCGGATATCCGCGTCGCGTGCTCGGAAATCGAACGGACGAAACTCGTGCTCCGCGATCTGTTGGCCGAATCGTTCCGCCGCTATCAGACCAGCCTCAAACAATCGAAACGCTTTCAAGAGAGCATCCTGCCCGACGCTCAAGAGAATCTCGACCTCACCGAGCAAGGCTACAAATCCGGCGAGTCCAGCTTCCTGCAAGTGCTGACCGCGCGGCAGACGTACTTCGAGGCCCAACTGGCTGCCGTGGAAGCGCTCACGGAACTTCACAAAGTCACTGCTGAAATCGAAGGCTTGCAACTGACCGGCGGCCTGAACCCCGCTGCCATTGGTGCAGCCATCCAAGCCTCTGGCGGCAGCACCGGCAGGCAACGCCAGTTACTCAATCAAGTCCAGCAAAGTTCATCGCGGCAATTACTCAACGCCGCACAGATCGCTCGGTGACGCAGACGTGTCGTAGCCACGCCTCGCCAGAGCGTGGGTAACTTCGCTCGCGGCCCACGTTCTGGCGAACGTGGCTAAAGTTGCTCAATGAAGCGCAGATCGCTCGGTAACGAGCAGATACAAGCTCGGCAGCACGAACAGAGTTAGCACCGTCGAAGAGATCAAGCCCCCCATGATGACGATGGCCATCGGGTGTTCGATCTCGTAGCCGGGGAGATTGCCGCTGATGATGAGCGGCAGGATGGCGAGCACGGTGGTGGCGGCGGTCATCAGGATCGGCGAGAGACGTTCGACCGAACCGCGCAACACGAGGTCGAATGTGGTTTCATTGGGAGACCGGCCACCGCTCGCATCGAGACCCGACTCGCGCCGGTGCTGATAGTTGCTGATGAGCAGGATGCCGTTGCGGACGGCGACTCCGAAGATGGTCGCGAAGCCGACCAGTGAGCCGAGCGATACGTTGCCGCTGGAGAACAGCACGGCCGCGATGCCGCCGACGCACGCCAGCGGGACGCTGAGCATCACCATCAACGACAAACGCACCGAACGAAAATCGAGATATAGCAGCAGCCAAATGCCGACCAGCGAAGCGGCTCCCAGCAGCAGCAGGCGTTGTTGCGCTTCGGCTTTCGCTTGGAACTCGCCAGCGTATTCAACGTGATAGCCGGCAGGGGGCAGTTTGACTTGTTCGTCGATGCGGCGACGGATGTCGGTGATGACGCTCTCGATGTCGCGTCCATCGGCGTTGCAGGTGACGAGCATTCGGCGGCGGCCTTGTTCGCGATTGATGATGTTCGGAGCGGGGGTCAAAGAAATGTCCGCAACGGCTTTAACCGGAATCTTTTCGCCGCCGGGAGAGTCCAACAGCAACTCGCCGAGACTGAGCGGATCGCGGCGGACATCAGCGACGGCGCGCACGACGACATCGAACACGGTGTCGTTCTCAAAAACTTGTCCAACCTGCGTGCCGCGCAGCAGAGTCTGCAACGCTTGGTTGACCTCGCCAACCGAGAACCCGTACCGCGCGGCCTCGCGCGGCTTGAGCAGCAATTCGACTTGCGGCACATCGACTTGTTGTTCGACGCGCAGATCGAACACGCCGGGGATATCGCGAATCGCGGCGGCGATGTCGCCCGCTTTCGCGCGCAGCACGTCGAGGTTCGGGCCGACGACGCGGATCACGATGTCGGACGTCGAGCCGGTCTGCACTTCGTCGATCCGCTCGCGCAGGAATTGCTTCGTTTGAAACACGAAGCCGGGAAACTCTTCGCCCGCCTCGCGAATCTCGTCGAGCACTTTGTCGTAGTCGGCATCGTCCTTCGTCACCAGCCAGACTTCGCTGATGTTCGGGCCCCAGGTGTCTTCGGAGAGTTCCGCTCGGCCGATCTGTTGCACGACACTCTTGATGCCGTCGATCTTGAGCAGTCGCTCGGCGAATCGCTGGCCGATGCGTTCGGAATCAACGAGCGAACTGTCCGGCTTGCCGGCCATCATCACCACGAAATTCGATTCGCGAAAATCCGGCAGGAACTCGCCGCCGAGGAACGGCAACGCGGCACACGAGGCGATCAGCAGCAACACCGCGAGGCCGATCGTCACGCCACGCCAACGCAGGAACGGCGCGAGCACTCGCCGATAAACCGCGTTCAGCCCGCGAATCAGCCACGTTTCGTGATCGGGGTCGATGGACGAACTGCTCAACAGCCACAGACACATCGCGGGCGTGACCGTCAGCGCGATCCCCAGCGAGACCAGGATCGCGGTGACATACGCCAGTGCCAGCGGGCCGAAGAATTTGCCGGCGATACCTTCCAAGCAGAACACCGGCAGGAAGACGAGCATCACGATGAAGCTGGCATAAACGACCGCGCTGCGAACTTCGAGCGACGCCGACAACACGATCTCGAACGCGGGCAACGGTTGCGGTCGCAGACGATTGTCTTTCAACCGCCGCAGCACGTTTTCGACATCGACGATCGCGTCATCGACAACTTCGCCCAGCGCGATCGCCAAGCCGCCGAGTGTCATCGCGTTTAGAGTCACTCCGAAACCGCGCAGAATCAGAATCGCTCCCATCAGCGACAGCGGGATCGCCGTCAGGCTGATCGCCAGTGTTCGCCACTGCCACAAGAACGCGACCAGCACGACCGTCACCAGCAAGCAGCCGATCCAGATGGACCCGCGCAGATTGCCGATCGCTCGGTCGATAAACGTCGCTTGCCGGAAGAGCGCGGGATGCAGCTCGACACCTGCGGGCAACGAGGCTTTGAGTTCGTCCAACGCTTGCTGCACGTCGCTGGTCACCTTCAACGTGTTGAAGTCCGGTTGTTTGAAAATGACCATCAGCACGCCGGGCTTGCCGTTGATCTGCGCTCCGCCGAATTTGTCCGCCGCGCCGATGGCGACGTCCGCGACGTGACCGAGCGGCAGCGCCACGCCATCTTGGACCCGCACCGGCACGGCCGCGATGTCCGCCGCCGATTCGATGCGCGTGCGTTGGCGAATCGGCAAACGTTGGTTCGGCGTTTCCAGAAATCCCGCTCCGCCGAACCCGGTCGCGCTGCGTCCGGCGTTGAGCACCTCGGTCAGCGACAAGTCGTACTGCTTGAGCCGTTGGGGCGAGACCAGAATTTGATACTGCTTGACGTCACCGCCGTAGAGGTCGATGTGAGCCACGCCGCGCACTGCTTGAATGCGTCGCCGCAACGTCCAACTGGCGAGCGTCCGCAACTCCATCGGCGAGACGCGGTCGGAGGTCACTCCCACCATCAGCAGCCGGCTGGTCGAGGCCATCATCGGCACAAGCTGCGGCGCTTCAGCCGCTTCGGGAAGTTGACTGCGCACCGCGACCAGCCGTTCCGCGACCACCTGCCGCGCTTCGAGCGCGCGTGTCCCTTCCTCAAAGATTGCCGTCACGACACACAGTCCCGGAGCCGATGACGACCGCAGAACCTTCAGCCGGCTCACGCCGTTGATCGCCGATTCAATCGGGATCGTGATGAGCTGCTCGACTTCCTCAGTCGAAAACCCCGGAGCTTCCGTTTGGATGACGACCAACGGCGGCGCGAATTCCGGGAAGATGTCCCACGTCGCATCCCGCAACGCGACGCCCCCCGCGACCAACAACACGATCGCCAGCAACAACACGACCGGCGGATATCGCAACGAGAATGTGATGAGTGCTCGGATCATGTCAGCCAGTTCTTGAAGCGAAAATAACCCGTCATGCAGACCACAAATCCCCACGGATGGCAGGGCAATACCACGGATGGCAGACAGGGTGCTCTGTTTTATCCGTGGTATTGCCCTGCCATCCGTGGGGATCCCTAGTCGTCGTCCGCCGGCATCAAGCCCTTGAATTCTTCGCCGTACAACGATTGAGCGGCGGTCGTGACGACTTCGTCATCGTCGTCCAATCCGCGCGTGATCACGACTTCGTCGCCGACCGTTTGTCCGAGTTCGACTCGTTGCCGCCGGAACGAATCTTCGCTCGCGCGGACATAAACCCACGCGCCACCATGACCGTCCCACAGCACGGCCGAGCGAGCGATCAACAGTCGCTCTTCGGAAGCGCCGGCCGGCACATCGACCACCACCGACTGACCCGGTCGCAGTGTTTCGGAGTCATTCGGAACGGCATACAGCAGATCGACGGTGCGAAGCCCCGGCTTTGTCGGCTGCGGTGCTCCCAGCGGAGACGCCGCCACGGCCGAGCTTCCCGGAATGCGAACACCGGCGGAGTCAGTCGTCAGCACGCGCGGCAAGTCCGTTTCAAACACCGGCACACGCACCCACAACATCGACCAGTCAGCGACCGTCCACAACGAATCGCCCTGAAACACAAACTGCGGCTCGGTGACGTGGACCGTGAGGATGCGACCGCCCAACGGCGACTCGACCGTGACGGGCCGCATCAGCAGATCGCCCTCCTTGGGTTCATGCGGCAGAAATCTGAGTTTCTCTTTCGACTGCTCATACGCCGCCTTCGACCGCCCGAAGATTTCCTTGAGATCATTCAACCGCGTGCCGATCACCGCATCGCGCGCCGCGCTCACCTTCGCCAATTGCTCTTCGGCCAACTTCATCGACACCAGCGATTGCTCAATCGCAATGTCCGTGTCTTCTTTCGCCGTGGCCATCTGCGCGAGTTCCATCGGAGTCAGAAACGCCATTATCCGCTGCAACGTCTGCCCCTTCTCGATGCGCGCTCCCAACACCCACGCAGGTTGTCCCTCCACCACGGCGAGATACCCGGTGAGCGGCGACTTCACCGCGATCTCTTTCCCCGGCGGCAACTCCAACCAGCCGGTCAGCGAGAGCACCGCCTGCACGTCACGCTTCACCGGTCGCTGACATGCGAGACCGAGTTGCTGCTGAGCCTTTTCCGACAGCTTCACCGCACCCGAAGAAGATTCGGCTGGCGGCGGGCCAGTCCGCACCCCTTCCTTTTCTCCAGCGCAGCCCACGCACGCCGCGAGAAAAACCCCCCCGATCAGAACTCGTACGTCACGACACATAACCACGTCTCACTTTGCTGATGAATGAACGACCGTCTTGAAACATCCGCAATCGCCATGAAAGAGAATCATCGAAATTGATGACTCAACAGGTAGTAGCCGAACGCGGCCAGGGATATCCAAATGCTGATGATGACAACCGCCGCCAGCCAGCTTACCGGCTTACCTTGCGCGATCACTTCCTGTGCTCGGAGTCGGCAGTCTTCCATGACCGGAACGGGAATCATCCATCGAACCAGCATCACGCCGAGCGGGATCAACAGCAGGTCGTCCAGTTGTCCCAGCACTGGGATGAAATCGGGGATCAGGTCGATGGGGCTGACCGCGTAAGCCACGACCGCTCCGGCCGTCAGTCTGGCGTACCACGGCGTTCGCCGGTCACGACAGGCGAAGTAAAGGGCGTAGGTCTCGCACTTGAGCTTTCGCGCCTGTTGTTTCCAGTTTTGGGAAAAAGACATTGAGTCGCTCCTGTCGGACAACGATTTCACAACCGCAACTTTCACGGCAAGACATACCAAGCTGGCAACAGGCCGCTGTGATGCAGCTCGGCGAAGACGTGCATCAAGGCGAGTGCGGCGAAGAACCAGAAGGTGTCAAACAACCCGCGACGAAACGCTCGGCTTTGGATCAACTGCTCGTTCGATTCGTGAAAGTGTTTGAACGACGGAAACAGCGCGGGCGTCGTCTGTCGGTAGGCTTGATAGGCGTCACCGTGAATCCCGGCCAGCGTATTCGCTTCAGACTTCAACACACCGGGGTAGTATGCGCCAAAGCCCATCATCACCAGCAGTGGAAATGCCAGCGTGCTGGAACCTAGCCCCACACCGACTGCTCCCAGCAGACTGAAGAAGTACAGCGGATTCCGACACAACGAGTACGGCCCGTCCGTCACTAACTCGCCGGTCTTGTGTCCCGCGATGTAGGACAAGCACCACACTCGTCCGATCACGCCCACTCCCGTCATCACATACCCCAGCACCAACAGCGTCAGCCCGATCGGGCTGTCCTCGCCCCATCGCGAATCAATGACAGACGCGGCCAACAGCCAGAAGGCCGTGACCGTTGCCGTGGCAGGTATTCTCCACCGTTCAATGGATGCTTTCATCAACTTCCTTTCACTTTGTCGTGATCACTGTCAATCTCGAATTGCCAAGACACGTTCTTGGGCGACAGCAGATGAATTCCGCGCTTCGAGGGCGCGGACAGAAAATCCAGGATGGTCCGGCCCGTGCTGGTCCGCACCATCGCTTCCAGTGTTTGAATGGCTTGGCTCAGACTGCCGGGCATTCGGCAGAGCACTCGATAGGCGGCCTTCGCTTCTTCACATTCCTCACGGCTGAGTCCGGCACGGCGCAGACCGACGCGATTGATGCCGACGCACAAGCCTCGATTGTCCAGCATGAAATACGGCGGCACGTCCTGAGTCACCATCGTCAGTCCCCCGATCATGGCCAACTCGCCGATCCGCACGAACTGATGCACGCCGACATTTCCAGAGACCATTGCTTTGCAACCGACCTCGACATAGCCACCCAGCAACGCTCCGTTGACGAGAATGACATCGTCATGCACTTGGCAGTTGTGGCCGATGTGTGCTCCAGCCATGACGAAGCAGCGTCGCCCCACCACCGTCGCCGATTCAGGAGCCGTTCCGCGATGCACCGTGACGTGTTCGCGCAGAATGGTCCCATCACCGATGCGACAGTAGCTAATCGCGCCAGTGAAAGTTCGATCCTGCGGAACATCACCCACGACGGTTCCCGCGTGAATCTGGCAGTCGTCACCGATGTCCGTGTGGCCGAAGATTTGCACGAACGGCCCCAGCGTTGAACGAGAACCAATGCGAGCCGACTCGCCGATCACACAATACGGCCCGATCGTTGCCGTCGAGTCGATGAGCGCGTGAGAGTCGATGATTGCCGATGGATGAATCGCCATGAGATGTCGCCGGGAGACTTTTTCTCCGCGCGGCGGCGCAGGCTCTATTGAGAGCGAAGCACGCTGACAGCGCGGGAACCAATCGTTTCAACGCAATGGGAGTCGGACTCGGTCACGACCCCTCGCGGAACGACGCTACACCCGCCAGACGCAAAGCCGCGCGAGGCGGCGACACGATGAATCCGGAATATCCGAAAACCGCCACACAGCCGCGCCGCTGCTCAAGCTCAAGTCCACAGCGAGCGGCGATAGATGGTTCCAGTCCATCGGCTCCACGTCCACAGCCTGAGCCATGCTTGTAGAACTCGACACCGAACCGCTCACGACCACCAACTTGCCAAACGGCGTTTCATCCGGGGACAACGGACTCTCTTCATCGCTGGGCCGAATGGGGCCACGATCAATGTCATCGCTGGGGCGAATCCCCAGCAGCAGCACATGCCAAGCCTGCATTTCCGCGAGGCTCTCAATCGGCGTGCCGCGACACTCGCCATCCAAATCGGGACAGGGAACCGGCGCGTGAATCGTCAACAGCATCAAGAGCCACGTCACGCCAGATTTCATCTCATTCCCACTCAAAGGGATTTCGTCGGCGACAAGAGCGAGTTTCAACAGTGCCGTCACAGCGATTAAACAGTCTAATCGCACCCCGTAGTCCTGACGAGCAATGACATAAATTTGAGAAACAAGAATCGCCATTTCAAAAACCACCCCTGGCGGTCCTCCATGACTGCCAGAGGGCGGGGGTTCGAGAGGATTCAGACTTGTTGGACTCAATCTTCGACGGGAGCAATCGCCATCGCATCGCGTTGGAGTTGCGTCGGCTCGTCGCCGAGCAACTCGGCGACTTTGGACCAGAGATCCTTGATTTGCTTGGGTGAACTCGCGAGCCACACCGAATCAAGCAGACCATCTTTCTCGACGCGCAATTGGACGATGCGCCGACCGATCTCGCTTTCTTTGAGCAGGTCATCTTCGTGGACGGCTTGGCGGCGCGAGATGGCGGATTGGACTTCGTTGTTGTGCTTGCCGGATTGATAGACCGACAGCTCGTCGATGGTTTCGAGCGGCACTCCACGCACGCGGGCCAGCATCGTGCGATTGAGAACTCGCTCACGTTTTTCCAGCTCTTCTCCCTCGCGTTCGAGCCGGTCAATCTCGGACTGTAAGTCAGCGAGGTTGAGCGACTGCATCGCGCGGTCGTGGGCGTCGCGTTTGACTCGTTCGAGCAAGTTCGGGTCTTCGGCGGAGATGGCTTCGATGCGTTTGTCGATTCGCTTCGACAGCCGCTCTTTCCAGTGGTTCTTTTCGCTGACACTGAGTCCGGGCATGAAATGGTCCTTTCAGATTCGTTTGGACAAAAGAAAAAGTCGCGCGGCAACGGCCGGGCGACAGGCACAAGAACATCAAAGAAGCACGCCTCGCCGATAACAGGTTGGCGAGGCGTGAAAAGGAGCAAGGAGCAGAGTGCGGCAACTCAGAGCGCAGTCAGCTCAGACGCGAGCAGATTCAGCGACACGTCGTGGTCGATGGGCAGACCGCGTAGCCAGCGAGTGAATTGGTGCAGCATGAATCCGGCCGCGATGTTGGCCGTGTAGATCGTGCTCCGAGCGGTGCAGCGGCCCGGTTCGGCGTCGGACTGCTCAAACAGAGTGGTCGCGTAATGGTCGCGGCCTTGCTCATCGGCCACGGTCAAGACGCGCATGACTTCGCCGAGCATTCGGCCGTCGCACCAGAAACGACAGTCCGACTGAGCGGCCTTCCAAATTACGGCTCGTGCCGCGATGGAATCAACACAACAGAAAACGACATCACCGACACGCTGCTTCGGCCGAAAACGGTCTTCGACCAACGTGATGGAAAGTCCCGGTTCGATTTGTTCGATGAACCGAGAAGTGGCGACGACCTTCGGCAGGCCGATGTCGCTCGCGAAATAACCTTGGGTGGTCACGTTGGTCGCCTCGACCATATCGAAGTCGATGAGTTGCAACTGAGTTGCTCCCATTGCTGCGAGTTGCACGGCCACTTGCCGTCCGATCGCGCCGACGCCGATGACTGTGATGAGTACCTCGCGCAGCCGTGACTGCGGAACCAAATCCTCCTGACGAGCGAAGCGGTCGTTAGCTGGGGGCATAGAGCAGTTCCTCCCGCATGGT
>JANNDA010000504.1:0-4995 GCA_031387195.1 Planctomyces sp.
TTTACGGATCGCACGCACCATGTTGGCGTTCGCGATTTGGCAAAGGCCGTGAGCACGGAGGTCGAGAGAAACTCCGGGGTCAGGCACCGCAAAATTCAAAAATGGCGGGGTAGAGCAACCGACTGAAGAAAGCGTTGACCCGCCATTTTTGAATTTTGCGGTGCCTGACCCCGGAGTTTCTCTCGACCTCCTTGCTCACGGCCTTTGCCAAATCGCGAACGCCAACATGGTGCGTGCGATCCGTAAAATCAGCGTCGCTCGCGGCTACGATCCGGCGGATTACGCGCTCGTTTGCTTTGGCGGAGCCGGTGCTCAGCACGCTTGTGCGATGGCCGAATCTCTGGGGATGCGACGGATCTTGATTCATCCGCTGGCGAGCTTGCTGAGCGCGTATGGCATCGGTCTCGCCGATGTGCGCCGGTTCGGAGAACGCTCGGTTTTGCGAGCGTATGACGACGTGATGGCGGACGGCCTGGAATCGCTCTTCATCGAGTTGGAGCAAACCGCTCGCGCGGAGGTCGTGGCCGAAGGGATTCCGCCTCACCGGATGAGTCCGGCGATTCGGTCGCTCGATCTGCGTTATGTCGGCGTGGAGTCCACCATCCGAGTGACTCGTCCGGAGGATGGGGACTACGCGGCGAACTATGCAGAGTTGCATCGTCAGCTTTACGGGTACGCTCATGCGGACAGAAAACTGGAAGTGACGGTCGCTCGCGTGGAGGTTGTCGGCCTGACGGTCGATCCGGTGACGCCGAAACAAGAGCCCGTCGAACGGAAGCCGGAACCGGATGATCTGACTCAAACATTTTTTGGCGGCTCGCGACATGAGACGCCGATCTTCTTTCGAGAGAACCTTCATGCCGGTGATAAGTTCAACGGCCCGGCGCTGATCTCGGAACCGAGTTCGACCATCGTCGTCGAGCCGGGTTGGACGGCGCTCGTCCTTGATCGAGGCGAGATTCTGTTGATGTCGCGAGCGAAGTCGTCTCGCGGCAAACAGGCAAAACGTTTGCTGGCGACAAATATCGATCGACGTTCTCGACCGGAAATTGAAGCGCGAGTTACGGCGTTTCGTCTGTATCTCGCGTCAACACACGTCGGCATGAATGGCGAACGGACACTCGTGGCACAAGAGGCATTGGCGATCGTCGGTCCCTTCGAGGCAACGCGATTGATCGACAATTTGGCCATCCATCCGAAAGGGAGATTGATCGCTCAGCCCAGGATTTATCGCGGACTGCGGCTGCTTGTGGAATCGGGGATGATCGTGTTGACGAAGACGGACGACGGCCGCGACGTGTACGAGGCGGCGAGTTTTGACGTGGCTTTAGCAGTGATCCAGGCGAACGGGGCGGCGTCAGCCGCCAGTAACCCGAAGCGTGAGCGAGGGCGAACGCTCCAAGAAGTTCCCGATGCGCAGCCGGAAGGATTCAGTTCGGAGTCAGAGGGAGCACCCGCCCTCGCTGACGCTTCGGGTTACTTGGCGGAAGCCCCGATCTGCGATCCCGTGCAGTTGGAAATCTTCAACAACCTCTTCGCGTCCATCGCCGACCAAATGGGAGTCATGCTGCAAAAGACGTCGTGCTCGACAAACGTCAAAGAGCGGCTCGATTTCAGTTGCGCGATCTTCGATCCACACGGCAATCTGGTCGTCAACGCTCCGCACATCCCAGTGCATCTCGGTGCGATGGGCGAGACGGTTCAACGCATCATTGCGGACAACCCAGACGACTTGTCGCCGACGCACTCGCGGCGCTTCGCCAGTTCCGTCTATGTGACGAACGACCCGTATCGCGGCGGCTCGCATTTGCCGGACGTGACGGTGGTCACTCCGGTGCGCGACGCGAGCGGCGAGTTGATCTTCTTCACGGCCAATCGAGCCCATCACGCAGAGATCGGTGGCATCGTTCCGGGAAGCATGCCACCGTTCTCAAAACGGCTCGGCGAAGAGGGAGTGTTGATTCGCAACTTCAAGCTGATCGACAACGGCGCTTCGCGCGAGGCGGACTTGCGAGCGTTGCTCCTCAGCGAGCCGTACCCGACTCGCGCGATCAACGACAACATGGCCGATATCCGCGCGCAGGTCGCGGCAAATCAATTGGGAGTCCGGCAGTTGTTGGAACTGGTCGGGAAGCATTCGCTGACCGTCGTGCAAGCCTACATGGGTCATATTCAGCAAGCCGCCGCCACGAAGATGCGGCACGCGCTGTCGGCGATTCCCGACGGCACGTATCAATGCACCGATCTTCTCGATGACGGCTCGCCGATTTACGCCCTGATTACGAAGCAAGCCGACCGCGCGACCGTCGATTTCACCGGCACCGGGCCGGTCCTATCAAGCAACCTCAACGCCAATCGAGCGATCGTCACCGCAGCCGTGATGTACGTCTTCCGCTGCCTCATCAATGCGGACATTCCGCTCAACAGCGGCGTGATGGAACCAATCACGATCATCCTCCCCGAATGTTTGCTGAGCCCGCCGGAACAGGCCGATCCCGCGTTGAACCCAGCGGTCGTCGGCGGCAACGTTGAGACGTCGCAGCGCGTCGTCGATGTGCTGCTCGGAGCACTCGGCGTCGCTGCCGCGAGCCAAGGGACGATGAACAACCTCACGTTCGGCAATGAGACGTTCGGCTATTACGAAACGATCTGTGGCGGCTCCGGCGCGACGCCGAATGCGGACGGAGCGGACGCCGTCCACACGCACATGACGAACACTCGGCTGACCGACGTGGAAGTCATCGAGCGGCGTTATCCGATCCGCGTCCACGAGTTCTCGATCCGTAAAGGTTCCGGCGGCGCGGGCCAACATCGCGGCGGCGACGGCATCGTCCGCAAGCTTGAGTTCCTGAAGCCCCTCAACGTCTCACTCCTCACCGAACGCCGAGGACCATTTGCTCCCTTCGGCTTGAATGGTGGGCAACCGGGATCGCTCGGTCGAAACACGGTGCTGAAAGCCGGAGAGTCAGAGGCAACCGATCTCGGCGGCAAGGCTAGATTCAAGTGCAGCCCGGCGACGTGCTGACGATCGAGACGCCCGGTGGCGGCGGATTTGGAAGTTGACGGATCACAATCCATCCGGCTTTGTCTTAACGCGGGCCTCAACCTCAACCTAAAGCGGCACAGGCAAGCGGGGTGCCGTTAGCCCAATGGTGTAATCGCCGCAGGACCGGGGGGCTGACGCCACTCCGCTCGCCTATTTCATTTGTGGCGTCGTGAGCGACTGCGGCGGGACTCCCGTCGCGGCCGTGACGGCGGCGGCTGATTGAGCCAGTTCGTTGAGCGTGTCGAGGTAGGCTCGGCGGCTTTGGATCAGGCTGGTCCGCGCTTGGAAGATGCGGAGCACATCGACTTCGCCCGCTTGAAATTGCGCTTCGAGTCGTTGCAGTTCGATCGGCAACGCGATGCCGTTGTTTGAGGCCGTGTCGGTGATGAGCCGTCTCGCTCGTTCGTAGCGGTCGATGGCGGCGCGGGCTTCGAGTTCCGCTCGCGTTTGCAGTTGCTGCCAAGCGATTGTTTGTTGATGCAGTTCCTCGCTCCTTTGACGCAGCAGCGGAGTGCCGTTGTTGAGGATCGGCAAATCCATTTGTGCTCGGAAGCCGACAAACGTGACGCCGCTGTCGTTCCGCTGATAGTACGGCCCGATTTGCAGATCCGGCGTGCGCGAGGCATCGGCCAGATTGCAGTTCGCTCGCGCGGCGTCGAGGTTAGCTCGTGCAGCCAGCACATCGGGTCGGCATGCGGCCAACGACGCGACGACTTCGTTCGGATCGATCGACTCAGAGCTTGCAGCCAAGTCGGCTGACATGACGTTCGCCAGATGAGTCGGATCGGCGGCGTGCCAATTCCAGTGCGTCAGTTCTTCGACGAGTTCCAACGACTGCGACATCGGCAGATTCAATTGTCGTTTCAGATCGAGCAGCGCGGTCTGATAGTTCGCTTCCACGAGCTGCGCTTGCTGCCGAGTGGACCGCACATCGAGCCGGACAATCGAGACATCGGCGGCCGTCGCCTGTCCCGCATTGAGTTGCCGTTCGAGGATCGTCAGCAGTTGCTCGTTGTTGTCGGCATTCGCCTGCGTGAGATCGCGCACTCCCTTTTGATAGAGGGCGGTGAAGTAGAGACGCTCGGTCTGCACGACGTTCTGCAACTGTGCATTGAGGATGTTCCAACGCGTGCTGTTGAGCGCCGCGCTCGCTCCCTCTTCACGATGCTGTTGTTGATGCGCGAGTTGAATTTGCTGCATCAGCAAGACGTAGTGATACGTCGTACCGCCACCGCCGCCGGCCGGGGAGTCTTGATACGGCGTGGCCTGCACTTGAACGAACGGGTTGAAGGGATAGGTCTCCGCCACGCCGAGCGCCGCCTCGCTGACTCGTTCCGTATGTCGTTGCGTTACGAGGTCGGGGTTCTGAGCGAGTCCCGTCTCGATCGCCTGAGTCATCGTCAGCGAATGTGCCCTGCTGTTCGTCGGCGAAGCGATCGGCACTTCGGCGAGTTCCTCGGCAGAAATCAATTGGATCGCCGAAGTCCGCTTCGTTGCAGCAGGTTGTGCGACGGTCGTCGGACTTACGGATGATTGCCGAGCGGGCGAGCGAAAATCGTTCGCCTGCGCTCGTCGAAACGTCTCGTTCGAGCGACAGCCAGCAAGGCCGAGCGCCATGATCGCCGCCGTCAGCACGTATCGGTAAAGAATCCTCATGCGGCCCGGTTCCATTCATCGCGACACCAGCCAACCCAGCGTCCTTGCCGAGTGACTTGTCTTCCCCATTCGGCGAATCGTTACGACCGTCATAACGCGACGACGGAACATGAGCCGGAATTCACGCAGTCGCCAACAGTCCGTAAAGCTGGGCGGAGTTTGCCGTCGTGGCGCACGCGGCTCGCGTGCGTTTCACCAACTCGAAGCGTCAGCGAGGGCGAGCGGTACAACGAGCGCAGATGTTAGTCGTCCCCGAATTCGTAGGCACGGGAAGCGCTCGCCCACGCGGACGC
>JANNDA010000516.1:0-2576 GCA_031387195.1 Planctomyces sp.
CGATACGTCGTACTCATCACGATCAGCTTCTGGATCGCCTTCATGTCCCACGGCTTCGCACCTTGGCTGAACTCGACCGCCAGCCAATCGAGCAACTCCGGGTGCGAGGGGAACTCTGCCTGCGAGCCGAGATTTTCCGACGTCTTCACCAAGCCGGTGCCGAAGAACTTTTCCCAAGCGCGGTTGACCCACACGCGAGCCGTCAATGGGTTCGACGGATCGACGATCCACTTCGCGAGATCAAGCCGAGTGAGCGCGGATTGTCGACTTTCGCTCCGCGAAAGTTCGTCCTTTCGCGGAGCGAAAGGCGACAATGCAGTCGGCAGCGCAGCAGACACTTTTTCCCCCCGCTTGTCGTATTCACCGCGCGTGAGAATGAACGCCTCGCGAGGCAGGCCTTCTTTCATCACCATGACGTTCGGCACAGAGGCCGCGAAATCCGTGCGCTGCTTCTGGAGATTCGCGACGGCCGCCTCCGCCTGTTTCAGTGGGCTATCGACGTTCGCTTTGAAGAACTTTTCCAGCTCTGACTTTTGAGCATCCGAGCGTTTGTCGGCAGCGAGTTCCAGAATCGCCTTCAACGCTTCCGGGAACTTCGCGCCGTCGAGCTTCACCGTGCTGGGTGGCAGCGACGTGAACGACAACCGGAAACGACCGATGTTGTGTTGACTGAGCGCCTCGTGCTTCACCGTCACCCTCACCGTTGCCTTCTCTGGAACCGTGATTGGTCCATCGACGAGAAACATTGCCGATGTCGGATCGCGACGAGTCGGTCCATCGACGGCCCAACCATTCGCGGCGACGTCATCCAGTACGAGTCCAATCTCCCAACCTTTTTGCGAGTACGTCGCTTCGGCTTTGACGAACTTTGCGTTCAGCGATTCCGTCAGACCGGGTACGGTGACCTCCGCTTCGACACGGCTTAGCACGAAGTTTCCGTTCGAGAACCGGCCCAGACTTTTGAGCGGCAAGCTGTCATCGGGCAGACACTCCAGCAACACGCCGGTGAATGAACCGGCGGGCAACGGCGCAGTGATTGTGTAAACGTCGTGAGGCGGATTCTTTCCGCTGGCGAGATAAGTTCCGTCTGCCTGCTTGGTGAGCTTCGCGCCCCCTTCCGACTTCACGTCGCTCGGTTGCAGCGGCGTCCAGACGGTTTCGCCGTTGTCAGCCAACGTCGCTTTGAAACTCGGCTCCCACGCGGCGATGTATTCGGGAAGTTTTTTAGCTTCGTTTGTGACGCGAACTTCCGCCGCTTTCAATTCTTCATCGAGCTTCGCGATGGCCGCCGCTTGCTCGGTCGTCGGTACCGCGAGCGTCGGGTCGGTGTTCTTCGACTCCCCTTGCAGCGTGCCACTTTCCGAAACGTTATTGAAGAATGCGAAGAACTGATAAAAGTCGCGCTGCGTGATCGGGTCGTACTTGTGATCGTGGCAGCGACAACAATTCAGCGTCAGCCCGAGCCACGTCATGCCAGTCGTCTCGACCCGGTCGATCACCGTTTCGACACGCCACTCTTCGGCGATAATTCCCCCTTCTCCGTTCAGCCGATGATTGCGATTGAACCCTGTCGCTACGATTTGTGAGCGTGTCGCATTCGGCAGTAGATCACCGGCCAGTTGCTCGATCGTGAATTGATCAAACGGCATGTTGTCGTTGAAGGCGTTGATGACCCAGTCACGCCACGGCCATTGAAAGCGGCTGCTATCGACTTGAAAGCCGTTGCTGTCCGCGTACCGCGCCATGTCGAGCCACTGCCGCGCCATGTGCTCGCCATAACGCGGCGACTTGAGCAGTCGATCAACCACCTTTTCGTAAGCGTCGGAGGACGTGTCCTTCAGAAACGCATCAACTTCAGCCGGCGGCGGCGGCAATCCGGTCAGATCGAGTGACACGCGGCGAATCAGCGTTGTCTTGTCCGCTTCGGGCGCTGGCGGCAGCCCATCACGCTCAAGTCGCGCACGTACAAACGCATCAATCGGGTTTCGGATTTCAGATTTCAAATTTGAGATTTGAGATTTGAGCTTCGGAACCTCCGGTCTCACCGGCGAAATAAACGCCCAATGCCCCTGATACTCCGCCCCCTCGGTGATCCAGCGTTTGAGCAACTCGATCTGTGGCGGCGTGATCGTCTTCCCCAATCCCTTCGGCGGCATGTGCAAGCTCTCGTCAGAGGTGATGAGCCGTTTGACCAACTCGCTCGCATCCACCTTTCCGGGAACGATCGCTGTCGCTCCCGACTCCGCCGCCTTCAGAGCCGACTCTTTCACATCCAGCCGCAAGCCCGCCTTCCGCTGTTTGTCGTCCGGTCCATGACATTGAAAGCAAGCGTCCGACAAGATCGGCCGAATATCGCGATTGAACGAAATGCGTTCTGCAGCGTCAGTCACACGAGCCGACAGCAGCAACACAACGGCGAAGCACAATCTGAGTTTCATCGAAGAATCCTTGGGGCTTGTATTAACGGCTTAGCAATATCATAGCATTATTTGGGCTTGGAAGTCACTGCTTTTTCTTTAGCAAAAAATGCGCTATACTTAAAAAAATAGGGCGTGGTGATGAACTACGCCCTATTG
>JANNDA010000538.1:0-1863 GCA_031387195.1 Planctomyces sp.
GTTGTGCTGGTGGCTCGGATCTGGGGCGGCAAGTTGGCTGCTAGTGGCTCATCATTGGTGGGCGGGAGTCGGCTCATATCTGTGGGCACGACAACTGGGGGTGCGACATGTCAGCGCATTGATCGCGGGCTTCGTCGGTGCGGCGGCTCCGTACGCGATCGCACATACGGCCGAGGGACATTATCCGCAGACCTGTGTCATGGCTTGGTTGCCGTGGGCGTTCTGGGCTTTCGAGCGTTTCTTGGCCAGCGGCGGCCGGCGCTGGCTGGGAGTCAGCGTCTGCATAGCGCTGAGCTTTCTTGGCGGCCATGTCCAGGAGTCGTTCTATCTGTCGCTGCTGCTGAGCGGCACGATGGCCTGCTGCCTGCTGAGCCGCGTTCTGTCTCGATCAACCGAGAACCGTGCTGGCTGCTCGCGCATGATGTGGTGTTGGTGTCTGTCCGGCGTCGTGACGATTGGCTTGGTGCTCGTGGAATTGTTGCCGACATTCGGCAACAGCCAGCTTTCGGTGCGAGGCTCCGGGTTGCCACTGGCGCTGGCGGGTGACGGTTTGAAGGCGAGCCACATTTCGCAGCTCTGGAACGCCAGCGCACTGAACTCCGAAAGCCAAGCCACGTCGTTTGGTGGTTGGGAGTTTTGTTTTCACTTCGGCCTCGTTCCGATACTGCTCGCGGCGTTGGCGTTGTTTATCAGCCGAAAGCGATCGGGAACTTGGCGGCTGTTGTTGCTGCTGGCGGTCACGGTGGTGTTCGCGTTCGGAGCCCGCACGCCCTTCTTTCGGCTGTGTCATGCGTGGCTTCCCGGCATCGCGGCGTTTCGATCGCCCGCGCGAGCTTTGTATCTCAGTTCGATGATCGTGGCGGTGTTGGCGGCGATCGGTTGGGACTCACTCTGGCCACGATTGTTTGAGGAACGTCCGACGCGACGGCGTCTGTTTTACTGGACCAGCTTTGTGGTACTGAGTCTGATCGCGTGGGAATTGAGCACATTCTCCGCTCGCGTCTTCACGACGATTCCGTCGAGCTCGCTACGTCACGATTCGTCGATCTCGCAATTCCTTCGAGAGCACCGCACCGTCGGTCGCGTGCTCACTGGGATGAACTTGTACGACGATCGGGAGACGCATCAGGACGGCGTCCAAAAAGTGCTCGGCTACGAACCGTTCATGTTTCTGCGATACGCGCTGTTCTTGGACGCACTGACTCCAGACGGCGTGCCGCTTGATCCCGGCGGCTTCCAACCTCCGAACATTCCTGAACTTCACAAGCCGCTCGTCGATTTGGCCGGAGTGCGATACGCGATCATGCCCGCCGCTCAGCCTGACATGGTCGGCTGGAAGCGAGTCGCCACCGGGAGCGTACCGGCAGAAGTCACGCTTCCGCACAATCCGGCTCCCGTTTTGAACTACGCGATCTACGAAAATCAAACAGCACTGCCGCGCGCGTTCGTGATGGGTCACGTGACGGAGACGGCCAGCGCTCCGCAGGGGACGAAGATGCCGCGTCTCTTGGAGCAAATTAATCCGCGAGAAACGCTGCTCGTGCAACGTGACGTTCTTCCTCGTGACAGCGAACGATCTCCGTTGACCGAGGCCAAGATCGAGTCCTATTCCGATAACGAGATCCGTGTGCGAGCGACCTCGAAGGGACACGGCTACCTCGTGCTGACGGACCTATATCATCCCGGTTGGTCGGCCACCGTGGACGATCAACCGACCGCAATCCTTCCCGCCAACATCGCTTTTCGCGCGGTCCCGCTCGCGCCCGGCGAGCATACGATCGTGTTCCGTTTCGTCGTCCCCGGCTGGAAAGTGGGAGCGATCGTATCGGCGCTGTGTTGGCTGGCGGCGATCGTTCTGGCAAG
>JANNDA010000570.1:0-2287 GCA_031387195.1 Planctomyces sp.
TGGTCGCCGACGCGGACGGTGCGGACTTCGGAGCCCAGAAGCGGAAGAGGCCGTAACCACTGTTCGACGCAATGAGGTAAACGCCCCCCTTGAGGTTTTGGGCCTCAAAGCGACCGTCCTTATCCGTCGTGGCCTGAGCCACTTCTTCTTTACCCTGGCGAATCGAGACCGGGACGTTGGGAACTCCCTTTTTGTCCGCACCCAAGACTTGGCCGGAGACCGTTCCCTCTTTGGCGAGCGCGATATCAATCGCGGCTGGCGGAGTGATCTTCTTTGGCGCGACTTTCACATCGCTTTGCGGTGAGACACCGGCGGGAATGACCCGACCTGGTTGCGCCACACGCGGTTTGATTTCGCTCAGCTTGACCGAAGCCGTTGTATCGGCCCCTTTCGGTGGCGCTGCGAAACTGGGAGTCCCCTGCAGGAGGATGCCCCAACTTGCGATGCTGACGAACGCCGTCCTCGTTTTCTGTCCAAACTTCATGATTCCCCCCGCTTCCTTGCGAGCCACCACGAACTGATGAATGATCACCAGACGTTTAATCGCTTTCGCCACAACGCCATCGCATCGTTATGGGGGCCGCAGTCCGTGCGGTCCTCGTTCCTCACGGCTCACACCTGGTGTGGTCCGCGACTATCCCTGAATATCGGCAGCCCGCCTACAACCGTTAAATCGAATTCGCTCGTTCCAACAGGCAGTCGGTGATCCGCAATGCAATCCCGCAAACTCAACCCATCTTTTCTAAACCAGCGAGTGACCGTGATGGGGCTTGGAGGTTTCGGCGGTGGCATCGGAGTTGTGCGATTTCTTGCCGAGCAAGGTGCGAGAATTTTGGTCACGGATCTCAGATCGGCTGAAGAACTGAAATCGTCGCTCAATCAACTGGATGCGAGTTGGCCGGTGACGCTGCGGCTCGGACGACATGAAGAAGATGACTTCCGAAACACGGATCTCATTGTCGTGAGCCCTGCCGTTCCGAAGGACAGTCCGTATCTCGGCGTGGCCAGACAAGCCGGAGTTCCGCTGACGAGCGAGATGAATCTCTTCTGGGAACGGAATCGCGGCCGAGTCATCGGCATCACGGGAAGTAACGGCAAGTCCACGACGACGGCTTTGATTCACTCCCTCTTTCAAGCGGCTGATGCGTCCGCAGGCGAACCGACCAGGAAAGGCCGCTGTTGGCTGGGAGGGAACATCGGCATCAGTTTGCTTCCGGTGGTCCAGCAGATTCAGCCGGAGGATTGGGTCATCCTCGAACTGAGCAGCTTTCAGTTGGAAGACCTCGAACCGTTGCAGCCGCGACCGGAGATTGCCGTCGTGACGAACTTCTCTCCGAATCACCTCGATCGGCACGGAACGGTTGAAGCCTATCGCCATGCGAAGCAAAACCTGTTGCGCTGGCAAACGCCGGATTGCATTGCTGTGTTGAACGCACGCAGTGAAGTCGCAGAATGGACGACGGCGGCAACACGATTGTTGTTTGGGGATAGCGACGATCAGCGAGCGTCGCTGAGTTCCTGGCTGCGATTGCCGGGAGCACACAATGTTGAAAATGCTCAAGCGGCAGTCGCCGTTGCGTTGGCCGCCGGTATTTCGATGGAGGCGATCGAAAGCGGGATCAGGTCGTTCAAAGGCTTGCCGCATCGTTTGGAGTTTGTGGCGGAGGTGAGTGGGCGGCGTTGTTTCAACGACTCGAAGAGCACGACGCCCGAAGCGACGGTGCTGGCGGTGGCCGCTTTTGATGAGCCAATCGTGTTGCTCGCTGGCGGGTATGACAAACAGATCGACTTGGCGTCGATCGCGGATGCGGCCGTTCGTCGCTGTCGCGCGGTGGCATTACTGGGGCAGACGGGGCCGCAGTTGGCGATGTTGATCGAGCAGGCTGCTCGCGCTGCAAATATCGTAGGGCCGACATGCCGTGGCTTTGAATCGCTCGAAACAGCGGTCGCGTGGAGCTTGCAAGTTTCCGCACCGGGCGATGTCGTACTCCTCTCACCCGGCTGCGCGAGCTACGACTGGTTTCAAAACTATATTGATCGCGGCGAGAGGTTTGTCGGGATGATTAACGCGGAGATGTCGCGTGCGGGGGAACAATGACACAAACCCCACCGAGCTTGCCTCGGTGGATCAGGGCCTTTGCACTACGGGCGGATTCACTCGGCGTAGTGCAAAGGCCCTGAAACCAATGAGGCAAGCTCAGTGGGGTTTGTGCCATCCACGGCCAATCGGGATCGAAATGAAAAGGAGAGATTGCATGGTTCGGTCACTCAATCCACTAACCCGCAG
>JANNDA010000573.1:0-9919 GCA_031387195.1 Planctomyces sp.
GCACTATGGTTTTGGTCGTATGAACCAAAAATGATGAGAGCACACGACGCACTTTTCTCGCGGGCTGTGGAATTACTGTGATGCCCTTTGCGAGGGCCAGATTTCCTTTGATCCGCTCGACGCAGCGAATTGCTTCGCGATAAAGTACGACTCCTGCCCAATGACCTCGCCTGAAAGGGAGCCCAATGGTTCCGACTCATCGCTTGTCAGCCGTCTTGCTGGTCTCACTCGCCGCACTGTGTTTTGTCTCGAAAACAAACGCCGGGCCGCTGTCGATTCAACCCAATTCGGTCAGCTTGAGCGACCCGTTTGCTCGGCGGCAATTGTTGATTGAAGCCGATGGGCGCGATGTGACTCGCGAGGCGAAGTTCGTCAGCAGTCAGCCGGCGATCGCAACCGTCGATGACGCGGGCTTTGTGACTCCGGTTGCGGATGGCTCGACCGAGATCAGCGTGAGCGTTGGCGGAGTAATTTCGAAGGTTCCCGTCAAAGTCAGCGGCACAGCGAACGGAGGACGAAGCGTTGATTTCTCGACCGAGATCGTGCCTCTTTTGAGCCGCTTCGGATGCAATGCCGGTGGGTGTCACGGCAAACAGAACGGCCAGAACGGATTTCAGTTGTCGCTGTTCGGGTTTGATACGGACTTCGATTACTCGGCGTTGGTGAAGGAAGCTCGCGGCCGCAGAGTGACCGTCTCGAACGCCAGCGGCAGCCTGCTGCTTCGCAAAGCGGCCGGTGCAGTCCCTCACGGTGGCGGTCGCCGGATCGAAGTCGGCAGCGAGCCGTATCGGCTGTTCCAAAACTGGATCGAATCGGGAGCCCCCGCGTCTTCGCCGGATGTGCCGCACGTCGTGAAGCTGCATGTGTCGCCCAAAGAACGAGTCATGCAAGGCGTCACACTAGCCCGACGCGCAAGCGAGGGAGCGGGTTCAAAAAATATAACCCGAAGCGTAAGCGAGGGCGCGAGTCCATCGGCCGTGTCGGCCACAGGATCGCCCTCGCTTACACTTCGGGTTAGTAAAGATGGCACTCAACAGCAACTCGCGGTCATTGCTGAATACAGCGACGGCAGCCAGCGAGATGTCACGCGACAAGTGGATTACTCCAGCAACCTGGATGTCGTCGCCACCGTCTCGCCTGACGGCCTCGTGAAGACGACCGGCCAATCGGGCGAAGCAGCGATCATGACTCGGTACATGGGACAGGTCGCGGTCTTCATGGCACTGGTTCCACACGGCGAGCCGCTCAAAGAGATCGCTAACTTCACTCCGAAGACGGAGATCGATCGGTTGGTCGTCGAGAAGTGGAAGAAGCTCGGCTTGAAACCGTCGCCGCTGATCAATGACGCGACGTTTCTGCGCCGAGTCACGCTCGACCTCTGCGGTCGCTTACCAACCTCCGACGAAGCGCGAGCGTTCCTCAATGACGCCAGTCCGACGAAGCGAGACACGCTCGTCGATCGCCTGCTGGAATCGCCAGACTACTCGGCGTTCTTCGCGTTGCGCTGGGGTTCGATTCTGCGGAACTCGCAACTCGCGGGAGCCAACCGCGCGGCGTATGCGTTTCACAATTGGATCAAAGATCAAATTGCTCGCAACGTGCCGTATGACGAGTTCGTACGCAGCGTGATCGCCGCGTCCGGCGAGTGGCAAGACGCTCCGGCGGTGAACCGCTATTGGCAGATGCGTGACGATCTCACTCATCAATCGACAGCCGACACCGCTCAAGTCTTTCTTGGCCTGCGGCTGCAATGCGCGAAGTGTCACCACCATCCGTATGAGCGATACTCGCAAGAAGACTATTACGGTTTCGCGGGCTTCTTCACGCGGCTCGGCCAAAAGTCGTTCGGCGAACCGCCGCCGTACTTCACGTCACCCAACGTGACCAGTGGCGTGCAAAGCCCGCTCACGAAAGCCTCGCCGAAACCGAAGTACCTCGACGGCGACTATGCCGAGTTCACCGCCGAGCAAGACCCGCGACATGCGCTCGTCGATTGGATGATCAAGCCAGAGAATCCGTACTTCGCCCGCACGATGGCGAACCGACTGTGGGGCCACTTCTTTGGTCGCGGACTGGTTCACGAAGTCGATGACCTGCGCGACACGAACCCGCCATCGAACCCCGAACTACTGAAATTCCTCGCCGAGGACTTCAAGAGTCACAAGTTCGACGTCAAGCAGATGATTCGGCAGATGGTGACGAGCAACGTCTATCAGTTGTCGTCACAGCCGACGCCCGACAACGAACACGACCGCCAGAATTACGCCCGCTTCTACGCCCGCCGCTTGATCGCCGAAGTGATGCTCGACGCGGTCAATCAAGCGACCGGTTTCAAAGAACGCTTCAACGGCGTCGGCTCCAGCGCGCGAGCCGTCGATCTGCCGCACGAGGGTTTCGGTTCGTACTTCCTCGACGCCTTCGACCGTCCGCAGCGCGTCTCCGCCTGCGAATGCGAACGCTCGGCCGCCGCGACACTCGCCCAAGTGCTGCTGCTGTCGAACTCGGATGAGATTGAAAACAAGCTCGCTTCGGGAGAAGGCAAGATCGCGAAGCTCTTCGCGGAAAAAGACCAGAAGCCGTTGAAACAAATCGTCGAAGAACTCTATCTGGGAGCGGTCTCGCGTTTGCCCAGCAGCGACGAACTCAACACCTCGCTGGCGTACCTCGAACAACAGACTGATCAACGCCAAGCCGCCGAAGATCTGCTGTGGACCCTGCTAAATTCCAAAGAGTTCATGTTCAACCACTGAGACCTGAGTGCGACATGAACTGATCGAGGGGCTACGGAATCTTCGACGTTAAGTCCAAGACATAGGTTTGCACGATCGCCTGGATCGAACCCCAAGTGCTGCTGAAGACCAACTTCTTGCCATCGGGGCTGACGTTGGGAAGCGTGTAGCCGTGGTAAAAGTCGTTCGCGATGGTGGTGCGATGATGGGCTAGTTCGATTGTTCCATTCGCCCCGAAGGGATTCGCGAGATTGATCGCCACGAGTTCGCCAGCGTATTTCGGACCGCGACCGGGGAGATTGATGTCGTTCCAGAATGTCACAAAGACATATCCGGGATGCAGCGTGTTGGTCGCGGTGACGTGCGTGGCGAGGTTCTCGTCGGTCGCGTCCGTCAGGGAGTGGAATGTGTTGTTCGTGACGTTGAACGCCAGCACGCTGCCGACCTGACCGTTCGAGGTCGTGATCTCGTTTTGGGCAAAGGTCCGTTTGTTGAACTGGCCGCTGACTCCCACCAAGTACACGTCGCTGCCGTTGGGGCCGAACGAGAACACGGGGTGTGACCAGTTGACGGGCATGTGGCCTTTGAGCCGATCGCCATTCGTTTGAAAGGTGCTGTCTCCCGCGAGATCCGGAATGACGTGCGGCGTGATGGTTCCCGCGCCGTAATTCACATCCAGTAGTCGCCACGACCTGAGCGACTCCGTCGAGCCGCCATACAGAGCCACAAAGTGCCCGCCGTCGGGCGAGAACCACAGTGCGCTGAAATCCAAAGCGTTCGAGTATCCCGCTTCCGGGGTTCCCGTATTGGCACCGGTCATCAGTAGCGAGGCCACGATCGGGCTTTGCCCATTCGGAGCATTCAGGTCGATCACATATGCCGTGATTCCGGCGGTGGGGTTGTTCTTATCGACTCCAAACATCGCCACATATTCGTGTCCGTTACGAAACGCGACGGAGGTCTTCGACGAGAACAGCTTGTTGAACGGCAGTTCGATCGTGCGCGTGATCTGTCCGGTCGAGATGTTGTATTCGTGAATCAGATCGTCGTCCGGACCGAATGACGGCAACACGGCCAGCGCGTTGGGAACTCCGAACGAATCAAGCCCCAGCGGGCTCAATTGAGGGAACCCATATTGCACGAGTGGCTTCGCCGGGTTTTGGCTCCAGCGATAATTCGTTGACGGAATCTGAGCCACGAACAACGGCAGGTTGGTCACACCATCCAGCACGAGGTTGTACGGCATCGCCGGGTCGTAGCTGCGGAGCATCAGCTTCGAGCCGTCGATGTTCCAGGCTGAGTCGGTGACATACCGCGTGCGGACGGCGGCACTCCAGGTGATCGTGACATTTCCGCCGGTGTTGATCGGCAACGTGAATTGTTCGCCGGGATCGTCGGTGATGCGGGTGATCGGCGTGCCGAACGTCGGGTCATTTAGCGTTTGCAGGTATCCGGGTTCCGTCATGTTCACCGGGAAGTATCCTGCGGCTTCGTTTCCATACGTGCTGACGTTGAGTGACTCGGTCCCCGCATCGCGGTCAAGCAATTGATCGGTCGTCGCCAAAGACGGATGACCGGGGCGACCAAAATAATCTTGGCCGGCTCCACCGCTGACGGTGTCCTGCGCATAGTCGTCGTACAGCGAAGCCACGTCGGTGAACTGCACCAACGATGTCCAATTCAAAGGATTGTTTTCGTCTTCGAGCTGAGTCACACGGTCAACATACGGCGTCCCGGCGTTCCAGTCCGTGAGCAACTGTGCCAAAGCCGTCAGATCATCATCGAACTTGGTCGAACTGCCGGTGACGAGATCCTCTCCGTCGCCACCGTTGACCGAGTCACTTCCATGATCGCCGATGACGACATCACGACCACTTCCGCCGAGCAGCGTGTCCTCGCCGAGATCACCGAGAACAATGTCCGATTCACCGCCACCGTCGAGCGAATCATCGCCGAGCATTCCCAACAACGTATCAAGCCCAGCACCTCCGTTGATCGTGTCGTTGCCTTCATTTCCGATGAGCAGATCGTTTGCATCGTCACCAGAAAGGTTGTCGTTGCCCGCGTCTCCCACCAGCGAATCCACACCGGCTCCGCCCAAGAGCGTGTCGTTTCCGTCTGCTCCGACGAGCGTGTCGAGCCCGTTGCCACCGATCAACGAATCGGCATCTGCCTCGCCGTTGAGTTCATCATCACCATCGCCACCGGAAATCGTGTCGCTGCCGGTGCTGCCGAGCACGGTGTCGTTTTCCGAGCCACCGTCGATCGAATCCGCTCCGTCATTGCCATTGATCGCATCTGCTCCAGCATCGCCTGCGAGTGAATCATTGCCCTCGTTGCCACGCAACAGATCAAGCCCCGGACCGCCGCGAGCCGTGTCATCTCCTTCATTGCAATTCAGTTCATCATCGCCATCGTCACCGATCAGACTGTCCGAGCCGATGCCTCCCGTCATCGTGTCATTTCCCGCCTCGCCGCGCAACGTGTCGGCCCCATCCTGACCATTGACGTTGTCATTGCCGGCACCTGCCAAGATCGAATCGTTGCCCGTTCCGCCACCGATCGAATCGTCGCCGTCTCCTCCGTTGAGTAGATCGTTCCCTTCACCTCCTTGAACAACATCCGCTCCGATTCCCGCATCGACCGAATCGTTGCCGTCGTCGCCGCGCAGATCGTCGTTTCCCGCGTCACCCTGAATCGTGTCGTTGCCAGTGCCGCCATAAACCAAATCGTTGCCATCTCCCGAAAGAATCAGATCGTTGCCCGCTCCACCAACGACCGTATCGACATCACTTCCCGCAGTGATCGAATCGTGGCCGCTCTCGCCGTCGATGTCGTCGTTCCCCGCGCCGCCATCGAGCGTGTCGTTGCCGACCAGCAGCGTGTCTGTGCCCAACTCGCCACGCAGACGATCGTTCCCATCACCGCCACTCAGGAAATCGTTCCCGTCGCCACCGAGCAGGTTGTCCGCACCCGCCTCGCCGATCAGCGAGTCAGTTCCTTGTTCTCCTTTGAGAGTGTCATCGCCCGCGCCGCCGATCAGCGAATCATCAAACGGAGTCCCTTCCAGAGTGTCGTTACCGTCGCCGCCGATCAGCGTCACGGGCCCGCCGAACGTCGTGACAACAATCAAGTTCGCACCGACTCCGCCAGTGAGTTCCGCCGTTTCAAAGGCCGAGATGAGGTCCGTCACGTTGCCGACCAGTGAACCACTTCCCAACGTGAAGTTGTTGTTCCCCGATTCGATGAGCCGATCAATGCCGTCGCCGGCCAACAGCACGTCCGCACCGCCGTTCCCCGTGAGATGATCGTTGCCGTTGCCGCCGTTGAGATTGTCAGCCGCCGACCCGCCGATGAGCGTGTCGTTTCCATCGCCGCCATTGAGCGTCACCGTCCGCGATGTGCCGCTCGCATCCAACAGGTTGTTTCCAGAGCCGCCGCTCAGGCTGATTTGCTCAATCGCCGAGAGGCTGTCTACGCCCAGCCCTGTCAGTCCCGTGTCCGTCAGCGTGAAGCTGACATCGGCTGATTCGATCAATAAGTCGATCGCGCTGCCGCCGGTCAGCGTGTCGTTACCGCCGCCGCCGGTGAGCGTCGTCGGCTGAGCAAATGCGGAAGCATTGATCGCATTCGGCCCCGCGCCACCGACCAAAATCGCCCCTTCCAGGTTCAACAGCGTGTCTGTTCCCAAGCCGATAAGCTGTGTCGCCGACAAGGTGAAATTGACATCGCCGATTTCCGAGATCAGGTCGCCGGTTCCCGTTCCGCCGTCGAGCGTGTCATTTCCCAAGCCACCGCGCAACGTGTCGCCGCTGCTTCCCAACCCCTGCACATTGTCATTGCCGTCACCGCCATCGAGTGAATCGAGCCCGACCCCACCCAGCACGGAATCGTCACCCGCATCGCCCGAAATGGTGTCATTACCGCCGCCGCCGTTGAGCGTGTCCGCGCCATCGCCACCCGCCAGGATGTCATTCGTCGCGCCACCCAAAATCGAATCGTTGCCACCGCCGCCCGTCGCCCACAACGTCAGCGTCGCGGCCAAGGCGTTGATTGTGTTCGCCGAGTTTCCGCCCGTCACATTGGCGATCTCGATCGCCGTGAGCGTGTCCGTTTCGGAACTGACGATCGACGTGTCGGTCACGGTGAAGTTCGAATCCCCCGCGACCACCGCTTGATCGACTCCCGCTCCACCATCCAGCGAATCGTTGCCGAGCTGCCCCGTTAGCACATCATCGCCACCTTCACCCAACAACGAATCGTTCCCGTCTCCTCCGAGCAGCAAATCCGCCGCAGAACCACCGCGCAGGGTGTCTTGGCCGCTGAGTCCGCTGAGCGTGACGCTCCCAGTAAACCCGACCGCATCCAACAAATGGCTTCCCGCTCCGTCGGTCAGTTGAGCCGTTTCAAAGCCGGAAAGAGTGTGATTGCCGATTCCGATCAACGACGCATCGGTCAAAGTCATCGAAACATCGGCTGTCTCACGCAACAGATCCGATCCCAAGCCAGCGGTCAGTTGATCCGAACCGCTTCCTCCGGTGAGCGTGTCATTTCCGTCACCCGCAGAAAGGACGTCATTGCCATCACCCGCCAACAACAGATCGGCGAACGCGGTCGCCGTCAGCGTGTCGTTCCCCGCCGCGCCGTCGATTGTGACGGGGCCACTGAAGGCGCTCGCGTCGATGACGTTGTCACTTGCTCCGCCGGTGAGAGACGCGAACTCAAAGCCGGTTGCGTTGTCCGTCCCCAACCCGATGAGTTGAGCATTCGTCAGCGTGAAGCTGACATCGCCGCTCGCCAGCAACAGATCGTTGCCCGCTCCCGCCGACAAGATGTCGTTCCCCAAGCCGCCCGTCAGCGAATCGTTTCCATCTCCACCAACGAGCGAATCATTCCCCAATCCGCCGACGAGAACATCGTCGCCACCTTCGCCGCGCAGCGTGACTGATCCCGAAAATGAAGCCGCATTCAGCGTGTTGTTCCCCGCACCGCCCGTGAACTGAAACAACTCGATACCCAGGACTTTGTCCGCTCCAAGTCCGCTCATCGCCGTGTCTGTCAGCGCAATGTTGACGTTTCCGGACTCAATCAAGACATCGGTTCCCGTGCCGCCATCCAGCGTGTCATTGCCCAGGCCACCGCGGAGCGTGTCAAAACTGCTTCCCTGTCCGAGCAAGCGATCGTTGCCGATTCCACCGACCAATGAGTCCCGCCCGCCGCCACCAAACAAATACGCTCCGCTGTCACTGGCCAACAGCGTGTCATCACCGCCGCCCCCAAAGAGCGACGAAAAGAATGAAAACCCGGTGACGTCGATGAGATTGCCCACCTCGTTCCCGTAAAGCAGACCCTGTTCAACGCCGAGGATCGTGTCGTTCCCCAGCCCGGTCGCCGAGCCGTTGGTCAAAACAAAATTGCCGGTGATCAACTCGGTGATCGCATCGATTCCCGCGCCGCCGTTGATCGTGTCGTCACCTAAGCCGCCGCTGACCGTGTCGCCCGTGAAACCACCGCCATCAACGCTGTCATTGCCCAGTTCGCCAAGCAGTGAGTCCTTGCCCGATCCTCCCAAGAGAGTGTCGTTGCCATCACCTCCCAGCGCTGAATCATCACCGCCACCGCCGTTGAGACTGTCGTTGCCCGCGCCGCCGAGAAACGTGTCGTTGCCAACCCCGCCGATCAAAGTGTCGAGACCCTCTCCGCCAACCATGCTGACGGGCTTGTCGGTCGTGTTCGTCAATGAGTCGTTACCTGCATCGGCTTGAAAAGTAACTTTGGCGACATCCGCCGACGGCAAGATGGACTCGACAGTCACTCCGCCGGTCACGACGCGGACCTTGAGATTTGTGGTGTTGAAGACTGGATCAACGGTCGCCACATCAGCGTCTGTCGTGCCGGTGATGAGCACTTCTTTCGTGAGCGCATTGGCCGTGATGCTCACCGCCGGCAACAGTCGAGATTCGAGCAACTCCACCGGCCCCTGAGACCGCACGACTTGCCGATTTGCCGAAGCGGTCCAAACAGATCGCCCTCGCGGCGGCAGACAACGCGACGCGAATGCCTGAAGCCAACTTGAAAAACGCATAGAACATCCTTGTTCGCGCGCCAAACCGAGTCAGCGTTGCGAAAACCCGAACGGTTGGTGTGATCCAAAAGACTGAACTCGACGCACCTGCGAGTGAAACTGAGGGACCACTCGCTCGCGCATTGCACTGAAATGCCATCGCAACGCGAATTATCGAAACGAAAAAATCGAGGCCAGTCCAGAAACGCGTCCCTTGAATCTCAACAGCGAGATTTCGGTGAATCCCCGGTTCATTCGGCGAATTCCACCGGTACGGTACTCCTGACGCGGTCGCGATCTCAGGGGCCGTCATAGAGATGGCTGATCTTGGGAGATACGATGCCCGCGAAGCCACTGGCTCGCTGGGTTGTTGATTCGATTGGTACACGCCCCTTTTCAAAGGAATTGAGATGCGCAACTTCATTCGGACATTCCTGTCGTTCTCGCTGCTGGTCTGCGTCACGGCAGTGGCTTGGTCATCGGAAGCGGACGAGCTACGCGCCAAGGCGAAGGCTGTGCAAAAAGAGGCAGAGCAATTGGCGAAAGACGGACAATCTGATGAGGCCGAAAAACACTTTCGCGCAGTCAAAGAGTTGTTGCAGGCGGCCGAGCGGCACGAACAGAAGTCGCCGAAATCCGCCGCCAAACACGTCGGCAAACAACCGACCAAGTTGCCCGAAGACATAGAAGACGCGGCTCGACGCATCAAGCACATCCACATCGCCATCGAAAATCTCCACGCGGCGGGACTGCACGATGTGGCGGAAGAATTGGCCAAGCGGGCCGAGACCATGAAACACGAACTCCATCAAGCTCACGAGCGTGCCACGAAAGAACTGCCATCGCCCAAGAAAGAACTGCCCGCGTTCAAGAAAGAACAGCCATCACCAACGAAAGAGCAAGCATCACCCAAGAAGGGCAAACAGGCCGATCCTGTCGATGAACTGCGTCACGAAATCCAACGTCTGCGCGACGAGTTGAACGAACTAAGGCAAGAGGTCAAGAAGTAATAGCCGGGATTATTCATGGGGCGGCGAGACTTTGTCGCAGGCTGTTTCGAGTTAGCACGACGCGCAAGCGAGTGATTTCGTTTGAGGCCACTCGCTTGCGCGTCGTGCTAACTTCG
>JANNDA010000632.1:0-2017 GCA_031387195.1 Planctomyces sp.
CATGAACGAACTGCGGTTCGACACCGTTGAGATGCGGCCGAACTACGACGCGCGCAAGCAAGAGCCGGTTGTGTTGCCGGCGCGATTTCCGAACCTGCTGGCGAACGGCGTCTCCGGCATTGCGGTCGGCATGGCGACGAACATTCCGCCGCACAACCTCGAAGAATTGCTGCGAGCCTGCCTGCACATGATCGACGCGGAAAGTGAAGTCACCGTCGCGCAGCTCATGAAGTATGTGAGAGGCCCCGACTTCCCGCTCGGCGGACGCATCGTGACCGATCGCACGTCGTTGCGGCTGATGTACGAGGAAGGACGCGGCTCGGTCAAAGTGCGCGGCGAGTGGAAGTTCGACCGAGAGAAGCGGCAAGAAGTCGCGAATCGGATCGTGATCCATTCGATCCCGTATGGCGTCGATACCGGCTCGCTGATGACGCAGTTGGGCGAGATCGTCGAAGGCCGCAATCTGCCGCAGGTGCTGACCGTCAACGATGAGACGAATGAAAAGTTCGGGCTGCGGATCGTGCTCGAACTGAAGAAGGAGGCCGACCCCGACATGGTCATGGCGTTCCTCTACAAGCACTCGGCGCTCGAACAAAATTTTTCGTATAACGCGACCTGCTTGATCCCCGATGCGACGGGGGCACTCACGCCGGCACGCTGCAACCTCGTCGACATGCTGCGGTACTTCCTCGACTTCCGGCTGGTGACTGTTCGCAAGCGGTTCCAGTTCTTGCTGGCTCAACTAGAGCGGCGGATTCATCTGCTCGAAGGCTTCGCGATCATCTTCGACGGGCTGGATCGAGCGATCAAAATCATCCGCAACAGCGACGGCAAACAAGACGCCTGCGTGAAGTTGATGAAGGAGTTCTCGCAACTCGACGAAGTGCAGACGATGGCGATCCTGGAGATGCAGCTTTATCGCATCTCGAAATTGGAGATCGACGACATCCTCAAAGAACTGGCCGAGAAACAGGCCGAGGCGAATCGCATCCGCAAGATTCTGAATTCGGAGGCCCGACTGTGGGGCGTCGTGCGCAGCGAACTGGAAGAACTCATCGAGCAGTTTCCCGACAAGCGTCGCACGGCGATCGGCAACGCGGAAGAGATCGTGGAATTCGACGCGACGGCTTACATCGTCAAAGAAAACACGAATGTCGTGCTGACGCGCGAAGGCTGGATCAAGCGCGTCGGCCGCCTCGCGAAGGCGGAGGGAACTCGCGTGCGTGAGGGAGACAGCGTGCTCGACGTCGTCCCCGGCAGCACGTTGGACACCGTCGTCTTCTTTGCCAGCGACGGCATCGCCTACACGCTGCCGATCGAACAAATCCCCGCCAGCAGCGGTTACGGCGAGCCGATCAGCAAGCACGTCAAGATGCAGGACGGAGTCACAATCGTGGCCGAGTTATCGACGGACGCTCGCTTCACTCCCGAAGACAAGCAGAAGAAAGACGACCCCGCACCGCGACCTTATCTGTTGGTCGTGACCGCGCTGGGCAACGTGCTCCGCTTGCCGCTCAGCCCGTTCCGCACCGCGTCGAACAAGAACGGTCGCAAGTTCTGTCGTCTCGTTCCCACGGATCGAGTCGTCTCCGTCCAACTCATTCGCGACGGCGAGTCGGTCTTTTTGGTAACTCACAAAGCGCGGTTGATTCACTTCAAGATCGACGACGTTTCGATTCTCTCTGGTGCGGGAAAGGGAGTTCGCGGCATCAAGGTCGAACCGGGCGACACGGTGCTCGGCATGAAGCAAATGACTCGCCCCAGCGACACGTTGAAAGTCCGCACCAACGCCGACAAGGAGATGAGCTTCGGCCAGACAAAGTACTCCATCACCGGCCGCGGCGGTCGAGGCGTCCGCACCAGCCACCGCAGCGAGTACACCGAAATCATCCACGACCCAATCCAACTCATCGATTGGGCCGCGATCGAAGACGAAGCCAAAGCCTGAGCGGTGATGATGCTCAATAAGTAACCCGAAGCGTCAGCTTTGAAGTTGCGCAGTTCTGTCGCCGTGGTT
>JANNDA010000678.1:0-2401 GCA_031387195.1 Planctomyces sp.
GGGTTTACACCCCCCGCTCGCCTGATTCCTCTCGATGATGACCGCGCAAGGTCTATTCATGGGATCATTCCACTGCCGCATTACGCCCCACTTCCAGCGTCCCTTGTTGAATCGCGACGCCCAATCCGAGAATCAGCAAAAGAACAACACATTCAAACACGATCCGAATGAAGGTCGATTTTGAGTCGGCTGGAACGATCTGATAATGCGTTGTAATCGCCAGCAGCAGTTCAAATCGATTGGGGTCATCGGGATTGTAGAGGACGATGGCTTGCGTACTCGGCTGACTCAGATCGTTCGCCACACTTTGGACCACGCTGGTGCGTCCGTGGTGTTTTTTGGATTTTGCATGGAAGTCGTAGGACGCCCAATAAATCTGGACGCCTTGGTAATACGCGCCGCGGGTCACACTGACCGAGGTCGTTCTTGCGGCGACTCCGTTTCGAGCAAGATGACGCAACCGCCGTTGAAGGATTTCAACCCAAGTCCAACAGGGGACCATGATGACGAACAAAATCGTCGACAAGAGCCAGAGCGTGAGTGCTCCCGATGAATAGCCACCGGCTCGCACACTATCAGCCAACTCAGCGACCGCTGGCTGATCGGGAAGCACAAGGACTGAAACCTCGTCCCCAATCTGCAGCCGCTCGAAAACCGCTGGCAATGCGCTATCCCACAACACGAAAGTCTGGGCTGCGATTTGATACTGATATTTGACACGCGGCAAACTCTTTGACTGGGGATGTTTTGATATCACCTTACCGACCGCTTGCACTCCACGATCACGGAGCGTGACTCGGTCCTTTTGCAGAGCAATTCCCAAGGACACCATCAGCCAGGGCAGGATCAATGCGAAACACACAAACAACCAGCGCACCAACCAAACTCTCGCGCGTGATCGAACCGTGCGAGGCGGCGGTTTGATCTCAAGTTCGCCCACAGTTGGCATAGAAGACTCCAAAAAAACATCGGGGAACAGCGAAATAACCGTTCTGAGTTGGCTCGATACTCGTCCCTGGTCAACCTCCTGCCGCCGGTCTTTCCGCAGTAGATGATCCCGCTAACCACCTCACAGATCGAGGTGGCGCTGCCGTTCTTCGAGAACCCCGGTCCAACCCCAAGCTCGCGCGGTGAGCGCGTCTTCGCCGAGTGTCGCCGCGCGGATCTCGGCGGACTGCCGAGCCAGATCCGCCGCCTGTGGAGAGGATTCGCCGAGTTCCACCGCTCGCAGGAGCAATAAGTGGGCTTCACGCAGCCGTTGACGCTGGTCCGGCTTCAACTGGGCCAGACGATCAACTCGCGCGAGATCACGGCGTGCGTCGCCGATGCGCCAAGCTTGCTGGGGGGACACGGCCTCCGTCAGTTTGACAAGTTCCTGACGACTGCGGCGGGCAGCAGGGAAGTCTTCCAGAAACTCCTGAAGCTGAGCAAGAAAATCGAGCGGTTCGATCAGGCCGGCCTGGTCCTGGCCAAGTTGCGTCCGGGTTGTTGCGAGAACCTTCTCTTCGAGCACACGAGCCTCCGGCCATTTCCGTTCCAGAAACCAAAGCTTGGCCTGTTGGCTGGGTTCTTCCTGCCCCCAGGCGGTGGTTCCAAATAAACAGAGCGCTCCGATCCAAAACGGTAGGCTCCGCCGAAGCCGAGCGTGGTAAGGAAAACGTGACGACAGAAGAATGCTTAACAGAATCAACGAAACGCTTTCGTTCTTACTTGGGATACCACCTTCGATTCGGCCAACATGCTGGCAATGCCGTCTGGATCAGACATACGTTGCGATCTGATATTCGCCAGGACACTTCAGGCCGGGAACCACGGTTCCGAGGAACGCTACGAGTATGTTTGGACAAAAAGAATCCCGGCATGAAGTTCATGCCGGGATTCCGAGTTACCTCCTGTGGCACAGTTCGTCACGATAGACCAGTGGTCTGGCATAGTCGTTACGATATTATTTTGGCTGCGCCAAAAGAAAATCCTGTCCAGCCAATCCTCTCCAGCTCTTCGTGAATGTCGTCCTAGGAACTTTACTACTAACTTGCCAGTTCGTACACCAGTAGTTGTTTGCGTCGTATGCATAAACAACTGTGTAATGCAATCCACTCATTGGCTTCCCATTGTCTTTCCATCCTGCCGCACCGACATCCACCACACAGATGCAGGGATACTTAGCACCAACCCACTTCCGCAATGCCGTTTCACCCCCACCCATAAACCATGTGTTGAGTTTGTAGTCGTGCAGGATACTTTGCACTCGCAGCGGGGTCGTGCCGTACCGCCCTAGAATATCAGGCCTGTGCCACCAATTGTTGTCCATGTCGTCCTGGATTTTAGTTTTACCGTTGATCGCCGCATAAAATGGAGCCTTTCCATGATAGCTAATTACCGTCGCAGCTGCGGCCTGCCC
>JANNDA010000732.1:0-4480 GCA_031387195.1 Planctomyces sp.
CGAAGTCGATGCCGTCGTTCAGCTCGACTGCCGGTGTCGGCCGATTCGGGTCCAACTGCAACAGACGTGCGAGGACTCGGCCATAAGTGACGTAAGCAATCGACAACACAACGGCGGAGACCAAGACTACAGGCAGCAAACTCATCGCCAGTCCTTTTGGAATGTAGCGGCATAACGCCGCGTTGGATCATCGCGCGGACAGATCCAGCAATACTGATGATCCGCCGCGCAACGGCAGCATGATCCTGATCCTCGAAAGCGGTGTCGAGCCAGGGCGCACGATGCACGCTGCGTATATCAGTGAAGGATCAGGGGTCAGGCACCGGCTCGCGTGCAAAGTGTGTCGGTGCGTATTGCTCGGTTGTCGCGGATTTGAGATAACCCCGCCCCTTGCGTCTGCCTCGGAAAAGGATGTCCGTGTGCTTGAGCCTCCGTCCGCACAACTTTTGAAAACGCTTTCGGCGTTAAAACTTTGCACGCCGCGTGATTTGCGGCGGTGCCGAGGCTACGTTCGCCGGTTGACGCGCGACTTGCCCACGTTTGATTCGATCTGGATCGACGGACTGGTGCAAACGCGGCGGCTGACGGCCTTTCAGGCGCAATGCTTGGAAGCGGGCAAGGCGGACAATTTGGTCATTGGCCCGTGCTTGTTGCTCGAAAAGCTGGGAGCGACCGCGCTGGCCGAAACGTATCTGGCGCGACGTCGTGATGCGGATGACGTTTGCGTGTTGAAGCTGACATCCGTCGCGCCGGAGAACGTGAAGCTGCTCGCCGAGCGGTTGGGCAAGCTGACGTCGCTCGCCGCAGAGTTCGATCATTCCGCAGTCGTGCTGCCGCAAGCGACTCAAGTGGTGGAATGGCCGTCAGCCGGAAAGCTGCGATTGGTCACCATCAGCCGGTATGTGCGCGGTCCAAATCTTTCTGAGTTATTGATCCGACGCGGTCGGTTTCCGGTCGCGATCGTTGTGGAATTGGGACGGCAATTGCTGGATGGGCTCGCGGCGCTGGAAGCTCGCGGACTCGTTCACGGCGACATCAGTTTGAGCAACGTGCGAATCACTCCGTCGGGACAAGCGGTGCTCGTCGATGCGGGAAGTGTGTCGGCGCTGCGGCCGGATTTTTCCTTTCACACGATCTTGTCGGCCGAGCGATATAACGGCATGGCTCCGGAACGGATCACAACCGGCGAAGTGCCGACTGCGTCGAGCGATCTTTACGCGCTGGGTTGTCTGTTGTGGCATCTGCTGGCAGGCAGGCCGCCGTTCACCGACGGCGATCCGCTGGCGAAGCTGGCCGCTCATCAGACGCGCCCGGTGGCCGATGTTCGCGACTGGGTGCCCGATGTTCCTGAAGCGATGGCCGAATCACTGCGACGTTGGACGGCAATCAATCCGGCGATGAGACCGAAGTCGATTCGCGAAGCAGCGGCTCAGTTCGGAGCACCGACTCGATCGGGACGTCGGCGTGTGGCTCACTATCGCGGTGAGTTTGATCGCACGGTGCCGCGTCGCGAGCGTGCGGAAAGCAATTCACGCTGGCCACTGACCGTCGCGATGATCTTTGTGTTGACCGGAGCCGCGTTGTCGATGTTCGACCAAGGGGCACGGAATTACGTGCTCTCACTGGCGAAAACACCTGGGCTTCAGCGGTTCGTTCCGGAATCGTTGAAGACGAAGTCTGATCCGAACGAGACTCAGCCACCGGCTGACGGTGATGTTGAAGGTACGGTGACGCCGACGGCTCAGGCCTTTGATAGTGAAGTGACATCAGCAAAACCTTCGTTGAAGTCAGAGCTGCAACCGCTGCCGCCGCCGAATGCGAACGGGCGAATTGTGTTGTCCCCTTCGGGCCGATTTCTGGCGGCTGCCGTGTCGCTAAAAAGTGGCGTGTTGGAAATTGTGGGCGATCGAACGGCACCCGCTGAGATTTTGGTGAGCGACGAATCCCTGTCGTTGTGGGCCGAACGAGTTCAGTTGCGTCACGTCCGAGTGATTCGACAACACTCAAACTCCGACCGTCCGCGAGCACTCCTGGTCGCCGATTGTCAGCAACTGGAATTGATCGGCTGCCGCATTGAACAAGATCTCGAGGGTGAGTCGGCTGATGAGTCGGCTGCACTCGCTCGGCGTCGAGGTGCGGCAATCGCTTGGCGACCACGCGACTCGAAAGACCGCGTGCGAACGAAGGTCGTTCTGCAAGACAGCGTTTTTTCCGGAGCAGGACCTGCCGTGCGGATCGACTCGCCCCCAGCAAGTTTGTCGGCGACGAACGTGCTCAAAGTCGGTGCCGGTGATTTTCTGCAATTCGTCGATAGCGGTGGATTCGATTGGAAGTGTGAGCTGCATCAATTCACGCTACGCGACAGCGGGCCGTTGCTGCGCTGCTGGCCACGTAGCGAAGCGACTCCGTTGAGCCGACTGACTCTATCAGCGGAGGGCTGCGTGTTTGACGTCGCTCGCAATCAGTCAGCCTCAAACAGCGTGCGATCAACGTTGATCGCCTGGATGTCAAAACGCTTGCCAACGAATTGGGAGTCGGCCATCGACTGGCAAATGTCTGCCGCACTCATCGCACCGAATATCGACATCGTCACGTTGATCGATCCGAAAGAGGGACGCCGCCGGACGATCGACGAAACCCGCTTGAACATCGACGGCATCGTCGCCGCGCCGTTTGAATTCGTCGGTTCAGCAAGTTCGCGATCGAGCGATTCGCAATTGAAATCGTTCGATGCGCCGCTGCCGTCGCCGACGATGGTGGGCGTGCAAGCGGAGAAATTGCCGTAGTGCAGTCGGCTCTCGCCGAGAGCCGATTTCGCGGCGAGCTTCGCTTGCCTCATCCGCTCTCGCCGAGAGCCGACTACACTGGCTCATCGCGCTCAGGCCGATACACTCCGCCGCGTCCGTTTTCCTCGCAATGTCGTGTCTCATGCCCGAACCCGTGCAAACTTACGAACAGGCCGTGCAATTCCTGTTCGACCGCGTGAACTTCGAGCGGACTCCCGCTGGCGGCAAGCAGGATTTCAAGCTGGAACGCATGCGGCGTTTGCTGGAATTGCTCGGCAGTCCGCAAACTCAATCGCCGTGCATTCACATCGCCGGGACGAAGGGCAAAGGCTCGACCGCGATCATGCTGGCCGAGATGTTGTCGGCCGCCGGATATCGCACGGGACTTTATACGTCACCGCACGTCGATGCTTTCGAGGAGCGAATGCAAGTGGCCGGAGCCCGGCCGAACGCCGATCAAATGATCGAACTCGTTCGGCGAGTTCAGCCCGCCGTGCGGCAGTGCGAATCTGATCCGCAGCCCTTCAGCCCAACGTTCTTTGAGGTCACGACTGCACTGGCGTGGCTGTTTTTCTTGCAAGAGAAAGCGGACATCGTCGTGCTGGAGGTCGGTTTGGGCGGACGGTTGGATTCGACAAATGTTTGCTCGCCGATCGCCTGCGTGCTGACCACGATCAGCCGCGATCACACGCAGATACTTGGCAGTAGCCTGTCGCAAATCGCTCGCGAGAAAGCGGGAATCATTAAGCCGAACATCCCCGTCATCAGCGGCGTTTGTGGTGCCGAAGCTCAGGCCGTGATCGAGGAAACTTGCCGAGCGCAGAATTCGGACCTGTGGCAGATCGGTCGCGAGTTTTCTTACGGCTATCGAGCGGCTGGTATCAGGCAAGTGGCAGAAAAGAGCACAAACCCCACTGAGCTTGCCTCGGTGGAAAAGGGCTTTTGCACTACGGACGATCTTGCTGAGACAACATTCTGCGTAGTGCAAAAGCCCGATAACCACCGAGGCAAGCTCGGTGGGGATTGCGTCATATCCTCTCGTGAGACGGATAACCTATCGAATGACTTGGTTGATGTGACAACGCCGTTGCAAGCTTGGACTGAGATGCCGTTGATGTTGGCTGGAGAACATCAAGCACACAACGCGGCGGTGGCACTGGCGACGATTGATCGGTTGCGTGAGTTAGGGTGGCCGGTCTCAACCGAAGCTGCTCGGCGCGGCATGAGCCGCGTTCGCTTGGCAATGCGTATTGAAGTGATGCGCCGCAGTCCGACAGTCATCGTGGATGCGGCTCACAATTGGGAATCAGCGACGGCGCTGGGACGGACGCTCGACGAGAGTTTTCCGAATCGCACAGCGGCAGGCGAATCATCGCGGCGCGTGCTGATTTTTGCCGCGACGAAGGACAAAGATGTCAGCGGCATCCTGCGACAACTGACGCCCCGTTTCGACAGCATCATCCTGACAAAATACCTCAACAATCCGCGAGCCGTTCCGCCGGAACACCTGCGGCAACTGATGCAAGTTGCGGGAGACGTTCCGTGTCACGTCGCGGAAACCCCAACTGAGGCGTGGCAGTTGGCTCAACGCATCGCGGCTCCGCAAGATCTCATTTGCGTGACCGGATCGTTCTTCATCGCGGCGGAGTTGCGCGAGTTGATTCTGCACGAAAGTGAGTAATCAACTCGTGGCA
>JANNDA010000754.1:0-6304 GCA_031387195.1 Planctomyces sp.
TGGTTGAAATCATCCTTGTCCGAGAGCCGGATGCGGGAAATCCGCCCGTCCGGTTCGATGAGCGGGAGGTGGAAACGGCACACACCGCGCCACCTCTCGACTCTACGCGTGACGAGCCGGTCGCGCCAAAAAAGTGGCGATGTTCTGCTGACTCCTGCTGTTTGAAGCGTTCGGCTCATCACGCGGAGCGTGATGGCTACGTACGATCGCATCATTGATGCGGGCGTCAATCGGCCTGATGCTTCAACCATTCCAGCAGCATCGCATCCTTCAACTCGACCGCACCAGCAGTCGCTCGTTTGGAGAAGCGGCGGCTCAGTTCGCGAAACTCAGGCAGCGTTGAACAAACCTCCGACAGCAGCGCGTCATCCCAGACTTGAGTCCTCAGCGCCGAGCCGGGTTTGTGGTCCGCGGAATCAACGGAGAGTTTTTTCAACAGCGGTTCGGCCGTCGGAAGATCGGCTTGCGCGAGGTGGATCATTGCCAGCAAGACATTCACTCGACCGTCGAAACGCTTCGGCCCTTCGGTCGCGACGAACGTGGCGAGTTCATCCAAGCGGTTGGCCTCGCGAGCGGACTCGATCAGCAACTGCGCGGAGGAGATCAGTGGCGGCTTCTGGCCGTCACCGTCGATCGCTCCGGTCATCAAGCGGAGTTGCGTCCGCGAGTTCGACGTACCGGAATCGGGCAGCGACCACGTTCGCCAGAGCATGAAGCGATCGCTGGCCGGCAACGATTTCGCTGTCTCACGCAGAGCGGCCAAGACCTCGCCGGGGTTCTCGTTCGCGAACTTATCGGGCCAGCGCGCGTCGGCCGCTTGACCGAGCAATTCGAGCGACTCTTTGGCCAAGCCCGCAGCGGCGTATTCGCGAGCGACCTCCAGCAATTCCATGCGTCGCAGGTGCTGTCCATCCATCGCACCGGCCGCCGACCAGATCCCCTCCATGTGCCGCAGGTGAGCGGCAATCGTGTCGCGGCCTTGATCGGTTTGGCTTTGTTCCAAGTAATATCGAGCCAGCCAGCGTCGCAAATCGGCAGCAGGAAACTCGGCTCTCGCTGTGTTGTTCGGCAGTGAGGACAACAGCCGAGCAAACAATTTCGCCGTGCGCTCTCGATGCACCGTCTGCTGCGACAGGAGTCGAACGACTTGTGTTGTGACGCGCTCATCATGAGCCGACCACGGCCATTCGGGTTGACTCTCCAACGCGGCAAACTGTTCGTCGAAGAGCGCCTCGTCGCGCGTCGCCAACGCAAGCTGTAGCCACAACAGCCGCAGCGACATTTCCGACTCTTTTGACTTTTCTCGCGTATCGAGCCGCTTTCGCAACTCCTCAACACGCGATTCAGCCACAGCGATTTGCACCAGTCGCAGGCCGAGGCTCTTCGTTTGTAGTTCCGCCTTCAGGCGGTCTTGTTTGGCTTGGGACGAGCGATCTTGACCGCCTAAAGGCGGAACGACGAACGTGGCTCGCTCAACCTGCAGCGCGAACACCGCGACCTCATCACGGCGTTCAACGGGTAGCACGGATTCGGCCAATGTCGCGAAGATCGACTCGGCAGGAACCTGCTTCTCTCGCCAACGCGGTTCGAGTTCGTGCCACGCGGCAAAGACGGTACGACTGAAGGTCGAGAGTAATTGTGCTCGTGATTTGGCGATCAAGGTGACTTCGGCTGAAAATCCATTATCTCCAGACGCGAGCCCTCGAATTTCCTCCGCCTTCGGCCAATTGGCCACCGTACCTCGAAACGTCTTCAGCGAGAGATCGGCAAACCCTGCATCCAGCGTCATGCGAGCGAGATCGCGAGCACGCTGCCAACGAACGTCCGGCCAATCGCCGCCAATGACGACCTGATCGCGAACAATCATCGGCACCCAATCATTCGCCGGTCGCGGGCGAAGTGCCTCCCTGACCAACGTCGTCCACACGAACAATGCCGCGTCGCGATTGCCGCGTTTGAGTGCCAGTTGACCTTGCTCGCGGAGCATGGCCCAGAGGTAACGCGCATCGCGTTGTTGTTGGGCTGCCACAAGCGACAGCTTGGCAAATTCTTTGTGGAGCACGTTTTCAACGTGCTCTTTTTCTTGCAAGTTGGAAGCTTGCACTACGGAAGCGCAGTGACGCGCAACGATCCACAAGGCGAGTTGCAGATCAACAGCTTGAGCCGGCTTCGCGGCGACTTCCGCCAACGCGCGAACGACCTTCAACTCCGACTGCGGTTTCGGCGACGACAACTCGGCCAGAGCAGCGGTGATTGCGACGGAGAAGTCCTCCGGGAATTGCACCTGCAACCGATCGAGTTCCGCCACGACATCCGGCCAAAGCTTGTCGTCCGTCGCCGCTTCTTTCAGACACGCGAGGATCGGGCTGTGTAACTGCATGTCAGCAACCGACTCGCCGGTCACTTGCAGCAACAGATCGAGACGCGGACGGGCTGTTCCGCGAGCCGGCCGTTCGTGAGCGGCCAAGCGAAAGATCGTCGGCAGCATCTCCGGCTTGATCGCGGCACACGATTGAGCGAATCGCTCCTCGAATTGTTTGAACCATTTCAAATTGTCGTTCGCCGCATTCGGCTGCTGAGCCCGGACACGCAACGACTGAGCGATCCGCGCGGCGATGTAAGGTTGATTGAGTTCCTTGGCGATCGTCGAGACTTCCGACAGCGTGTTGGAAATTGACTGATTGTCCTGCTCGCGAATTTCTTCGGACGGCAGCAGCGCCAACAGCACGTCGATCGCCATCTGCTGGAACTCCGAGATCTTGCCGTGAACTCGGCAATGTTCGAGCACGACGCGGCGCAGTTCCCACGACATCGCAACGGACATCGCCGGCTCATAGAACTTCATCGCGACATCGACCAGTTCTTTCTGCCGAGCGACTTCGTACCCGATCGTCAGCAACAGCAGCACCGGCGGCGACGAGCCTTCCTTCAGAAGATCGCTCAGCGCCGCGCGAGCTTGTTTCGCATCCCCTTGCCGCAGCCGGACCATCCCCAGCAGCGCGCGGCCACCCAGCCAACCGGGATGTTTCTTCAACGCCGCTTCCGTGTCGCGAGCCAGTTCATCGAGCTTCTTCTGCTCTTGAGCCAAGTCGAGCAATCGCGACATCAGCCCTTCTATGTTCCGTCCGTTGTCCAATCGCAAAACATCCACGCCACTCCACGTTGCCACCGCTTGCCGATCCGCCGCCGGAAGTACGACCTCGCGAGCCAACTCCCACATCTCTTCCTGCTGCCACACCGACGGACTGACCGCCAACAATCGCTGAGCCAACTGCGGACGGAAGTCGGGCGACTCGCGCCACGCTTTCTGAAACAGTTCGATGATCAGCTTCCCGCGAATCGGCGGGCCTTCAAGTTGATTGACCAATCGCGAGAACAATTCGACTCGTTGAAAATCGTTCGCCGCCACCTTCGACCGCAACACAATCCGAGCGAGGTCTTCCGCGTTCCCCAACTCTTTGATGACGTTCTCTGCTTCAAACAACACTTGAGCCGTCGCGTTCGGCGATTTCTCCAACACGAACAAGTAGTGCGGCACCGCGCTCTTCGCATCGCCGGCCGCCACCAGCGACCGCGCCACTTGCAGACGAAACAGCGGATCGGGCGCGTCGGTTGTTCCGACTTTCGCGAGCAACACCTTCTGCTTATCAACCGCTGCTGTCGCCGCGTATTGCTCCATGAGCTGTGCAAACAACCGCAACGAATGCGGCGCACTTTCAAACTGCCGCTCCGATTGTTCGATCAACGCCGCGAGCTTTCCCGCTGACGCCAGCAAGCCGAACGCTTTCTTCCGCGCGTCTTCACTCGCCGCCCCGCTCCGCATCTGCTGCTGAGTCGCCGTCCCTGCCTGAGCCGCCGACAACGTCCGCGCCGTCGAGATCGACTGCGTCCGCCGAATGATTTGCTCGGCAACGACACACGCCTCTTCCAGATTCTTTTGGTTCTCATGCTGCAACATCACCTGCAACAGCACGCCGACATCATTCCCATGCCGCTGCGGAGCCCGTGCAAGTAACGCCTGCGACTGTTCCTTCAACCCCAACTCCGAAAGCTGCTTCGCCAGAGCGAGTTCCTGCGCCGGTTCCAACTTCACTCCAAACAATTTTTCTGCCGCTTCTTTAGCCCGCTCGGTGTTCTTCAACTTCACTGCGAGATTGAGTGCCCGCAGTTCGACCTCTTTGATCAAGTCGCCATCGGTCGTCTCGATCTGGCCCAGCAGTTCGAGGGCCACTTCTTGCGATCAGTGTCGCTGATGAAACCAGGCAATGTCGAACTGCAACGCCGGGAGGTGCGTCGCGAGGTCAAAGACTTCGCTCATCACAGGCAGTGCGTCGTCGTTCTTTCCGTCCCACACGAGGAGACACGCCATACCGAGCATCGCGGTGTATTTCTCGCGTGATTGCGGTTCCGCTTTTACGACCTTGGCTTGCCAGTGCTCGCGCAACGTGTCTGCCCATTTGTCGCGCGCCGCGACCGCATGAGCCTGCATCAGGACTCGCAGCGCCGCGCACTCCGGCAGTTCGACAACAGTCGGAAACTCGACAGTCTTTGGCTGCGTGTGTTCGGTGTCTTGCCAGACGAGCCAACCTTGACCGGAATCCGCAATCGACCGTAACTGAGCTTGATTCAGCGGTGACGTCGTTGGCGTTCGTGACGCTTGCCCCTGAAGAATGTAGACCAAGTGCGTGACGAACGTGTTCGAGTTTCGGAGCAACTTCGGATGCGAGAGCGGCTCCCAAACGGCATCGAGAATCTTGAGCACTCGTTGTCTTGATGAGTCTGTTTTCGTTGCCTGCTGAGCCGAGACTTCTGGCCGCACCATCAGGCTCTGCACCCACCACGCGACGAAACCCGGATTCGCCGTTCGCAGTCCGTTGACGGCGGTTGCCGCCGAAGCTGGAACGGCCTCGACGGCCGCCGAATATTTACCGACCAGCCGCATGACCGCATCGTCGTTGTTTCGTTTAGCGGCATATTGAACGAGCCATCCGATTGTGTTCACGCTCGAATTTGTTGCTTCGATTTCGACCAGCAGTCGGTCCAGATCTTCAACTCGGTTCGCGCGAAGCAATTCGCGAGCGACCAGTTCTGGCAGCGGAAAATTAGAATCCCATTCCAACGCTTCGTTGTGATTCAACAGTTGGCGAAGCGAGGCCACCAGGCGATCCACGGATTTGCTGTCGAGCGCATCGCCGGGCATCATCGGCGAAAGGCCATAGAAATGCGTGACGACCTCTTTTCGATAGAAGGCCAAGGCTCGCAACGTCAACCAATGTGCTGCCAAGTCGTCTGGCGCGATATCTTGAAGTTTGAAACACGCCTGCACCAATCGTTCGTCGGGAGCCGCAGACGTCCGCCAATAGACCTCATCCCACGCGTTCCGCAACTCGGCTTCGTTCTTTGGCTCCCACCGCACACTCCGATCATCACGCCGTTCGGTGAATCGTTTTCCCAGCCAAGAAGTGCCAGACATCAATCTCCCGTCAATCGCGATTTGCCGCGCTTGGCCATAATCGACGATGGGCAACTCGACGTTCTCGAATCGCCGACGCACTCGGTCAATTCGGTCGATCGTTGGTGACTTTGATGAAGACTTCGGTGAGATCAGGCTCGGCGTTTCGTCTGACAATTCGAGGTTAAGAATCGCATCACGGACGATCCTGGCCTTATCACGATCTTGTAATTCGACGAGCGCGAATGCTTCGCGAACCATGAACTCCCAATTTTGTGGCTCTCGATCACGCCACTTTTGGGTGAGCGTCAACGCCAACCGCGCCGGCTGCTTTTCGCTCAAAGAGTTGCTCCCATGACTGACTGAAATCAACAGCCGGTCAATCTCCCTGAGCACCTTGGCCGAGTCTCGTTCGGATTCGAGCCAGCGGATGGCGAGGGCATCGGCTTCGGTCACGCGACCGGTTCGACGCAGTAGCGCGACCAGCCGCTCCTCGTAGTTCAAGCCTCCAGCTTGAAACTCAAAACCGGATCGCGACAAGCTAGAAGCTTGTGCTACGGACAACTCCACGAGTCGTCGCTGATGCACGATCGCCGCGTCGATGTCGCCACTCGCTTCACACAGCGCACTCAGGCGTTTGAGCAGATCGAGATCGCGCGGCTCTTGCGGCAAGAGTCGTTCGAGTTCGCGGCGAGCTTGCCCGGCGTCCCCAGCTTGCTCGTGGACTTGTACGAGGCAGAGCGTCGCGTCGCGCGACAACTTCGGTTCTTGCCGCAAGCGTTCGAGCCGCTTGATCAGCTTGTCGAATTCGCCGGGGAAGACCGCGAGTTCGCTCAGCTTGCGAATGACCTC
>JANNDA010000762.1:0-1895 GCA_031387195.1 Planctomyces sp.
CCAACCGCGCGGCGGTTCCTCCAATCTGAATCGGCCACTGAACCTCTTCCGTCAAGAAGTGACCACGCAGAACCAGCCCGACCGGCTTCTCGTGTCCGTGCAGCGTCCGGCGAGCCGTGGCCCCAATGTCATCCGTCGTGGCCATGAGCAGTCGATAGGCGAACTGCGAACGGTTCGATTCAGACAGGAACGAGTCGATTTCGCGCTTGGGGATCGCTCGGTCGGGATGATCCGCCTTGGCCTGAATGGCCCACAACTCCCCCGTTCGCGTGCGAGCGACGATGTCGATGCCCGCATCCGGCCCCCACCGCTCCGGCCAATCCTTCCACAGCCAGACCTTGTCGAACTGGCCTCGATACCGGGGCGCGTTTTCCAAGAACCACTGGCACAGCCACTCGAAGTCGCCACCGAATGTCGTCCCCTCGGCATCACGGCGAATCTTCGCTTCGATGTATTCGAAAGTGCCTTCCGTTGAACTTGGGTCGGATACGTTCTGCGCGGGCATGTGTGGCATCACAGTTCAGTAAATGTGACTACGCGGATGACGTTCGCATCATCGCGGTTCAGCGTCATTCCCGCGAGGTTTCGAGTTCATAAAGCTCCGCCGGTGAAAGCTGTCAGGCCGCCAGGCACCGCCACTCAGGACCCGCTCGCCGTCCTGCGAGCGTTACCGACTTTGGCCAATCCCAGCGGCACGACACTGCTCGTGCTGGCCAACTTCCATCGCTTTCTGCAAAGCGCGGAGTTGGTTCAAACGCTGATTCACCAACTGAATGCCGGCAAGCAAACACGCACGTTCGTGCTGATTCTGTCGCCGATCGTGCAAATTCCGATCGAACTCGAAAAGCTGTTTCTCGTCATCGAGCATGACTTGCCAACACGAGACCAATTGCTCGATGTCGCTCGCGGCATCGCGGCTGAACCAGGCGAGTTGCCTTCTGGGCCGCAACTGGATGCGGTGCTCGATGCCGCCACGGGGTTGACCCGATTTGAAGCCGAGTCGGCGTTCAGCTTATCTCTCGTCCGGCATGGTCGCCTCGCGACCGATGTGCTCTGGGAGCTGAAAGGCAGCACGCTCAAAAAGAATGGCCTGTTGCAACTTCATCGCGGCAACGAGACGTTCGATCAACTCGGCGGTCTCGATTCCTTGAAGGCATTCTGCCGTCGTGCTCTGCGACCGGGAATCCGCCGGGTTGACGTTCGGCCACGCGGGATCTTGTTGCTCGGTGTCCCCGGCACCGGCAAGAGCGCGTTCGCGAAAGCGCTCGGCAACGAGACCAATCGGCCGACGTTGTCGCTCGATGTCGGTTCGCTCATGGGCAGCCTTGTCGGTGAGACCGAACGGAACATTCGCCAAGCCCTGCGCATCGCCGATGCGATGGCTCCGGCCGTTCTCTTTCTCGATGAAGTCGAGAAGGCGTTGAGCGGCGTGGCGTCGTCCGGGGCAACCGACAGCGGCGTGAGCGCTCGATTGTTCGGCACGTTCCTCTCGTGGTTGAGCGACCATACGACCGAACTCTTCGTGATCGCCACCTGCAACGACATCTCGAAGTTGCCGACGGAGTTCTCTCGCGCGGAGCGATTCGACGCTGTGTTCTTTCTCGACTTGCCGCAATCGAGTGAACGGCGTGCGATCTGGAATCTCTACCTGGAACAGTTCGATCTCGACCGCGAACAAGCTCTGCCCAACGACGAGACGTGGACTGGCGCGGAGATCAAAGCGACTTGCCGTCTCGCCGCGCTGCTGGACCTTCCATTAACCGAGGCCGCGCGAAACGTCGTTCCCGTGGCCACGACCGCGGCCGAATCTGTCGAACGGCTTCGCGAATGGGCTTCCGGTCGCTGCCTCGATGCCGCGCGAATCGGTGTCTTTCAAAAGTCTGCGCCCTCCGATG
>JANNDA010000813.1:0-1567 GCA_031387195.1 Planctomyces sp.
AAAGCCCTGCAAACGCAATGTCTCCTGAACGATTTTTCGCACGCCTCCGACAACGCCACGCTCACCAAGAAAATCCGATCCCTCTTGCAACGACTGCTCAGGCTCGCTGTGTAGAATCCCCGAATCCCAGAAAGTGCAGAATATCTGGAAAGCTTCTTGAAATCTCTTCCGGACAGTTTGTTGGTTGCGGACGTGAAGCCATTTCATGTCACTCGATGGCTGGACGCGCAGTTGAGTTGAGGCAGTAACTCTCGACGCGGGGCAGTCAGCACCGTGAAGCGTGCCTTCGATTGGGGAGCGCAACAGGGCTACATCGAGTTCTCGCCGATTCGCCACGTCAAGAAACCATCGGGGCAGCGCCGGGAGACGACGCTGACCGAGGACCAGCGCTTGCTGATCCTGAATGCAGCCACAGACGATGCCTTTCGCGACTACTTGCAGCTCGTTCAGGAAACTGGTGCTAGACCGCAAGAAGTTCGCTTGGTTGAACTTCGCCATGTGGATTGGACCAATGGCCTTTGGGTTTTTCCGCCGAGCGAACACAAGACGGGGCAGAAGACCGGTAAGCCACGAATCATTTTCTTGACTCCAACGGCGTTCGAAGTCACGAGACGGTTGATGCTGCGATCTCCAACCGGGCCGCTTTGCCGGAACGCTCAGGGGCAGCCGTGGACGCGGAACGCGATCGGGTTGCGGTTCCGCCGATTGCGTACTGCCTTGAAAGGCAAATTGCCGGCCGACTTGTGTGCCTATCATTTCCGGCATTCCTTCGCGACGGACACATTAGAACGGGGTGTTGATCCCATCACGGTTGCCGAACTGATGGGCCACCGTGATGCGACGATGGTCAGTCGTGTTTATCAGCATTTGGGGAAAGCGGATGGACCACATGAAGGCCGCCGCTTTGAAGGTCGTGGGCCGAAGTGCTTTGCCACCGGCGGCGACGCCGTAATCGCTGCGGCGAAAGACACAGAGCTTGCCGGGACGGAAATGGCTTTCGCCCGGCAGGCTGTTTCCCAAGCGAGACGGTCAGTGTCAGCCACACGGATGCCGCCACGACCTTGTCCGAAGCGGTGAATCGCCAGCAGCCCGGACGCCATCGCGTCATACACCGAGCGCACGCTGATGCCGTAGCACGCCGCGAGTTCTCACGCGGTCCACCACGCCGTTGAAGGCGTCGAGTCAGCGGTGGGAACGGGCGGTTTCATGATTTCTCCGTGGCACCGTGGCGACAACGCCAAGGTGTTCGGAGAGTAGAAACCGAGATGTCTGCTGTCTGGCTCTATTCAGCGTTCATCAAGTAGCTAAATCTGTCTGTCGGTATCTGTGAGGGAATGGACCTGCCCAAGGATTGCGAGCGCTGGGTTAAGAGTGGGACTGATGGTTTGACACGGGACAGGTTCCTGAGAATCAGGCCGCAGGCCTGGGGGATTGGCGGCGGAAAAGGCCCCCCGCCACCGCAAAAATCTTTTGGCCCTCGGACGATCCCCTCTCGGTCAGGCGGCGGCCGCCTCGAAGTCGGTCGGTGAGACGTCGCCCAACGACGAGTGCAGGCGTTGGCGGTTGT
>JANNDA010000698.1:0-1775 GCA_031387195.1 Planctomyces sp.
ATCAGCACCAGTGCAGTCGAGAATTCTGACGTCTGTGAAAAGAGTTCTAGTCATCGTGGCGGATAGCCCCTGCATCAAACCGAATACCAATTCCAGCGTGAGTCGCCCAGCGGCCCAGGAGCAGTCCTCGCCGAATTATTCATCCGACTCGCGCAGCTTGGCCAGCACGTTGTAGTCTTCCAGCGTGGTCGTGTCTTGAACTCTTTCCTTGCCAGCGGCGATGTCACGCAGCAGGCGGCGCATGATTTTTCCGCTGCGAGTCTTTGGCAGAGCGGCGGCGAAGCGGATTTGATCGGGGGTCGCCAGCGCGCCGATTTGCTTGCGGACGTGAGCGGTCAAATCTTTCTTGATCGCCTCGTCCCCTTCGAGCGTTTTCAGCGTCACGAAGCAGCAGATCCCTTCGCCTTTGATGTCATGCGGAAATCCGACGACGGCCGCTTCGGCAACCATCGGATGCGAGACGAGCGCGCTTTCCACTTCCATCGTGCTGAGTCGGTGACCGGCGACGTTGAGCACGTCATCGACTCGGCCCATCACCCAGTAGTAACCGTCTTCGTCGCGTCGAGCACCGTCGCCCGCGAAATAGCAGCCGGGGATCTCGCTGAAGTACGTCTTCACGAAGCGATCGTGATCTCCGTAAAGCGTCCGCAACATGCTCGGCCACGGTTGCCGCAACACGAGCAAACCGCCGTTGATGCCGGGAACGCTCTGTCCGTCTTTCGTCACGATGTCGGGGACGACGCCCGGCAGGGGCCGCGTGCAACTTCCCGGTTTCGTCGCCGTGATTCCCGGCAGCGGGCTGAGCATGATCCCGCCAGTTTCCGTCTGCCACCACGTATCGACGATCGGGCAGCGCTCTTGTCCAATGACCTTGTGGTACCACATCCAAGCTTCGGGATTGATCGGCTCGCCGACCGAGCCCAGCAAGCGGAGGCTCGACAGATCATGACGGTTTGGCCAATCGTCACCCCACTTGATGAAAGCCCGAATCGCCGTCGGTGCCGTGTAGAAAATCGAGACGCGGTACTTCTCGATCAGCTCCCAGAAACGCCCTTCGTCTGGCCAGTTCGGAGCCCCTTCGTACATGACGGTCGTCGCGCCATTCGACAGCGGGCCGTACACAACATAGCTGTGCCCGGTGACCCAGCCGATGTCGGCGGTACACCAATAGGTGTCCTCTTCCTTCAGATCGAAGACCCACTTCGAGGTCATCGTCGCACCGAGCAGATAACCACCCGTCGTGTGCAGCACGCCCTTTGGCTTACCGGTGCTGCCCGACGTGTAGAGCACAAACAAAGGGTGTTCGGCATCGAGCTGCACCGGATCGCATTCGGCTGACGCATCCTGCATCAAGTCGTGCCACCAATAATCGCGATCGGGAACCATTTCGACCGGCGAGCCGGTGCGTCGCACGACGACCACCTTCTGCACTGACGGCGATTTTTCCAGTGACACATCGACTGCCGACTTCAGAAACACTTCCTTGCCACGTCGCCAGCCGGCATCGGCGGTGACGACCACCTTCGTCTGACAATCGTTGTTCCGGTCGGCGACCGCCTCCGCGCTGAAGCCGCCGAAAATGATCGAGTGGACCGCGCCGATCCGAGTACACGCCAGCATGGCAATCGCTAGCTCGGGGATCATCGGCATGTAAAGACTCACGCGATCGCCGGTCTGCACGCCGAGCGACTTGAGCACGTTGGCAAACTTGCAAACCTCGCGGTGCAGGTCTTGATAACGCAGCACGCGCGTGTCGCCCGGCTCCCCTTCCCAGA
>JANNDA010000853.1:0-2692 GCA_031387195.1 Planctomyces sp.
GCAGCGGCAACGGCGACGACGAGTTCTTCGTCGATGACAACAGCACGATCACCACGCTCGACGGCGGCATCGGCAAGGATACGTTCCAAATCGGGCAAATCTTCGGCACGAATCCGAACGGGTACTTCGACGACTTCAACGGCCAGAAGAAATGGTCCGGCAATTACTTCGATCTGGTGGGGGTCCGCAGCGACATTGACGAACGGAGCGTCGCAGATGACACGCAGAACATCGACCTCACGTCGGACAACGACGAGATCGCGTTGCTCAAGGTGACGCGCGGCTGGCTCAGCCGAGGGATCAGCTATCCGCTGACGAGCACGGGTGGCGAGGGGAACGACACCTTCACCGTCTACAGCAACAAGGCGGTGCTGCGCATGGAGGGTGAGTCGGGGAACGACACGTTCGTGATCCGAGCGTTCATCGCCGACAACGACATCATCGCCAACGGCGGCAACGACGACGACCGCTTTGAATACAACATCAACGCGCCAATCAGCATCAACGGCGGACTGGGCTTTGACACGATCGTCGTGCTCGGCACCGAACGGCGTGACGTCTTCATCGTGACCGATCAGGGAGTCTTTGGAGCGGGCCTCAACATCCGTCTGGATGGCGTGGAAGAGGCTTTGCAGGTCGATGGTCTCGAAGGGGACGACACGTTCTTCATCCTGAGCACCAGCTCGAAACTGGTCACGACCGTGATTGGTGGTCTCGGCAGCGACACGTTCAACATCGCGGGGGACGTGACCAAAGCGGTCATCAGCCAAGACTTGAACGGCCTGAGCTCGGTGGTCAATCACGGAGCGACCAGTTCGGCGGGCAACCCGTATGACAAGCTGCTGGTCGATGGCGTCGCGGTCGCGGTCGCCGATCCGGCCACACAAGGCAAGGTCATCATCACCGAGTCCGACGGTTTCTCCGAACTGGTGGAAGATTCGGGCGCGACCGACTCGTATCAGATTTCGCTGAACCTGCCAGCCGGTGGTTTGAACGCCAGCACGGTCGCGTACCTCACCGTCTCGGCGGGTCTGTCGTCGTCTTACGATCGTCGGCTCAACAAGCGAAACACGGGCGACGGCGGGCCGCATGATGCGGACTCCGTGTTGGTCTCGATCAACAACGGCGCGACGTGGTTGCGAGCCGCCGTGTTGACCTTCACCGCCGCGACTTGGAATGTGCCGAAGACGGTCCTCTTCAAAGCGGCTCACGACGACACGCAAGAGGGCGAACGCAAAGTGATGATCAGTCACAGCCTGTTGGTGACCAGCACCAGCACGGCGGACAGGAAAGCGTTCGACGGCATCGCGATTCCGAACGTCGAAGTCCGCGTGCTTGACGACGATTTGGGAACGCTCCTCGTTCGCGAGTCGGGTAACACGACACGCGTGCTGGAAGGGAACGCGACCAGCGAGATCACCGACACCTACGAGGTCAAACTCTCGGTCGATCCGACGCAGACGGTGACGGTCGATCTGAGCTTCAGCACGGCGGGACAAGTCCAAATGTTCAATGCCTCCGATCTCAACACGCCGATCACCCGCCTGACGATCCTGCCCGGACAGAACAATTGGCGAACTCTGGTCGTCAAAGCGATCAACGACGGCGTGCGAGAAAACACGAGTGCCCTGGTGATTCAGCACAGCTTCGATACCAGCGATCCGGTTTACGCGACGGCTCCGGCGGTCGATCTGGTCGCTCGAGTGTTCGACAACGATTCGGCGGGGGTGCTGGTCACCGAGTCCAACACTTCGACTCGTGTTGTCAAAGGTGGAGCGGGGGACGACTACACCTTGCGTCTCGTCAGCGATCCGCAAGCGACCGTCTTTGTGAACCTCTACGGCGATGGCCAGACCGTGTTCACAGAAGCCCGAACGGTGGGACTGACCGATGACCGACTGGTGCTGCGCGACCTCGATGCGTCGCAGACCGTGACCGCGACGCTTGCGACCAACGGCTCGGCAGCGGACACGATCACTCGCACCGGTTCGAGTTGGTCTGCCGGCGGATTCAAGATCGGCACGCTCTTCACGATCAACGGCGGAGGGACGTTGTTCAAGGTCAACGACATCACCGACACGCTCGATGGCAACACCGTGGTCAGCAGCGTGCTGACGCTGACGACCAACGCCAACGTCACGGCCGGCACGAACGTGTCGGTATCGTTGCAACGCAAGACGTTCGCCGTCGCGTTCGATTCGAGTAACTGGTTCAAGGAAGCCCGCATCTCGCTGGCGGCGGACACAAACTTCATTCCCGATCCCGATCGGCAGTTTGTCCGCAACGAGCCGGTGCGCGAGCATCTCGCCAGCCGCATTGGCGGGCCGCTGATCATCGAAGGGGGCATCCTGGAAGGGAACGATCGGTCGATCAAGCCGGCCGTCGTGTTGCCGACCGAAGTCACTGGTCTGCCAGTCGATGTCCTCATTGCGACCGACGAGACCAAGCAGGCCGATCGCCTCAATCTGTTCAACGACTCCAGCAGCGCGGACGACATCGGCTGGATGGAAACGCCGACTCTCGATCCGCGACTCAACCAGATCGTCTCGCTCGGCGCGCCGATCAACATCACCGGCTTGGGGATGAATCCCGATGGCATGGGCCGCAGCCGCAGCCTGACGGTCGATGTCAGCGAGAATCAAGATGGCTCCGGCCTCGTCGTGGTTCCCGGCGGCATCACCTTCGACGACAT
>JANNDA010000861.1:0-4188 GCA_031387195.1 Planctomyces sp.
CCGTCGTAAGTGGCTTTGACGCTGGGAACGATGAATCCTTGGTCGTAACTGTAAGGCGATCCTGATAGAGCCATCGGGAGGACCAGGCTGACTTTGAGCGCCACACCCACTTTTTCCAGCACGCTTTGAAAGTACCCCGACCAGCCATTGGCCACCGTTGCCGCACCGACCGCGTATTCCAAAACCAAATCCCAGCCGATGATCCACGCAAACAACTCACCCATTGTCACGTAAGCGTAGGTGTAGGCGCTCCCCGCAACCGGGGCCATTGAAGCGAACTCCGCATAACACAACGCGGCGAAGATGCAGGTCAGACCGGCGACGACGTAAGAGATCATCAATGCCGGGCCCGCAACGTTGTGTGCGGCCGAGCCTGTCGCCACAAAGATGCCGGCCCCAATCACCGCCCCAATTCCCAAGCTCGTCAAAGCGACCGGCCCCAAAACCCGCTTCAGCCGATGCTCACCGGCCATTTCCTCCAGCAAAAGTTTCAGCGACTTTTTGGCAAACAATTGGTTGTTCGACATCGAGCTCTCCAACTCCGGGGACTGCGGGTCAGCCATCATTTCGGCGTCATGCCGAGCGGGGCGGAGTCTAGTCACGTCGTTTCGCGCTGGCTACTTGCTCAACTTTCTGGTTGCGTTGGCCGATCTTCGACCTATCATGCTCGCCAGCCCGGTGCCGCTTTGATGGGCTTTGTCTCGGCACACATCAAAATGACAAATGATGAATGGCTTGAGGACGTTGCTGAATCGTCCAGCTCAGCGGAAGAACGTTTGAGTTCCGACCGCAAGAACTTGGGGCACGTTTCCAGCGTACCTCCGAATGAGCACGATGAAACCGTGCTTTACGAAGAGTCAACGACTGCGAATGATCGCGGCCACAACGAAAAAACTCGAACTCGTGGCAACGCGAAACTGCGGCGGCAGATCGTTTTTGAATCTGCTCGGCTGATGTATCGCCGCGAAGAAAAAGAGTATTACCGAGCCAAAATGAAGGCCGCTCGGACCATTTGCCAAGGCTGGGTCAAGCCGTCAGACCTGCCGAGCAACTCGGAGATCCGTGACGAGATTCAGCGGATGGCCTACCTCTTTGAAGGGGAGCAGCGAAACGACCATCTGCGCGACATGCGGATCGAAGCGTTGCGGCTGATGCGGCTACTGGCGGTGTTCAAGCCGAAGCTGATCGGTAGCACGCTGACCGGTCATGTGCGGCACGGATCGGACATCGACATTCACGTCTTCACCAGCAGTGTTGAGTCGATCGTCATGGCGTTGGACCAAGAAGGAATGACGTTCGGCGTCGAGCACAAGCGCGTCCGCAAGCATGGTGAAGAGCGAGTCTTCACTCACATTCACATTCAGGATCGGTATCCGATCGAGCTGACGGTGTATTCCGTTGAGAAGCTGGCCTACGTCTTCAAAAGTTCGATCACGGGCAAAGCGATCGAACGCGCGTCAGTCGCGGAGTTCGAGCAACTTCTGCGCGAGCAGTACCCGGACATCGAACTTGATGCCGAAGTGCTCGACGCCGAGAGTAAGGTCGATCGCTTTCAGGTTTACCGCTCGTTGCTGTTGCCATTGGAGGGAGTCGGGCAATCCAAGAAGTACCATCCGGAAGGGGACGTGCTGTATCACAGCCTGCAAGTTTTTGAACTGGCTCGCGACGAACTTCCCTACGACGAAGAGTTCATGCTTGCGGCTCTGCTCCACGATCTCGGTAAGGGGATTGATCCCGACGACCACGTCCACGCGGCTCTTGAAGCGCTCGGCGAATTCATCACGCCGCGTACCGCGTGGTTCATCGAGCATCACATGGAGGCACATCTCGTCGCCGACGGCACGATCGGTTTCCGGGCGAAACACCGGCTGCGCGAATCGCCCGACTTTGACGAACTGATGCTGTTACAAAAGTGCGACCGCAACGGTCGCCAACGTGGGATGCAGGTGATGGAACTGGACGAGGCGCTCGATTTTCTGCGTGACCTCGCTCAGATGAATGGGTGAGAAGGCTTGCGGGTCTGCGGGAAAGACCTTCCACTGCGGGGGGATTGGAGTCCGTCATGTCGTCGCATCATGTTCCGTCACATTCAGTTCATCGCTCAAAGCAACCCCAGCGCGAGCCTCTGGCCGTGATCGGCATCGGCTGCCGTTTTCCCGGTGATATCGATTCGCCGTCGGCTTACTGGGACGCTTTGCTCCGAGGCATCAACGCCATCCGCGACGTGCCGCAGGACCGTTGGAACCATGATCGATTCCACGACTCGAATCCGGAAAAGGTGGGGAGCATTCGTAATGTCAGGGGCGGGTTCATCGACGGGATTGACCAGTTCGACGGCGAGTTCTTCGGATACTTTCCCGCCGAAGCCCAACGCATTGATCCGCAACAGCGGATGCTTCTGGAGGTCACTCACGAAGCGATGGAGGATGCTGGTCTGCGGCGCGATCAGTTGGACGGCACGCGGACTTCGGTCTTCATCGGCTCGTTCATGTACGACTACCTCTGCATGCAATCGGCTCCGGTGCACCGCGATGAGATCAACCGGTATGTGGCGATGGGCTGTGCCGTGTCGCCGTTGGCGAACCGAATTTCTTACGACTTCAACCTGAAGGGACCGAGCGTTTCGCTCGATACGGCTTGTTCCAGTTCGCTGGTGGCGGTGCATCTGGCTTGCCGCAGCCTGTGGAACGGGGAAGCCGAGATGGCGATTGCGGGCGGCGTCAACCTGATGCTGCGTCCGGAATCCTCGATCATGATGTCCAAGGCCGGTTTTCTGAATCCGGACCAGTATTGCAAGGCGTTTGATGCGGCGGCCAATGGGTACGTCCGCGGCGAAGGTGTGGGCGTGGTGATCCTCAAGCCGTTGAAAAAAGCACTCGCTGACGGCGACGCGATCTACGCGTTGGTACGCGGGACGGGAGTGAATCAGGACGGCTATCTGCCGGAAGGTTTCACCGTTCCGAATGTGATCGCGCAGATTGCCTTGCTGGAGGCGGTGTATGCCGAGGCTGGGGTCGATCCGTTGACGGTGGATTATGTGGAAGCCCACGGTACGGGGACGCCCGTCGGCGATCCCATCGAAAGCCTGGCGCTGGGTGCCATCTTGGGGCGAGATCGGGCCGCAGGGGAGAGTTGCTTGATGGGTTCCGTGAAGACGAACTTGGGGCATCTCGAAGGTGCTGCGGGGATCGCGGGATTCATCAAAGGCGCTCTGACGGCGCAGCATGGCATCGTCCCACCGAACTTGCATTTCCACGAACCGAATCCCGAAATCGACTGGGACAATCTCAAGCTGGTGGTGCCGACGTGTGCCACTCCACTGGAACGCAACGGCCATCCGTTGACGGTCGGTGTGAATTCGTTTGGCGCGGGCGGGACCAACGCCCATGTCGTGCTGCAAGAGCCAGTTTCAATCAGCCGCAGGGCGCTAGCCCCCGGTTCGACCGTGTTTGGCGACCGAGAACCGGACGCTAGCGCGTTCCGGCTGATGCCCTCGGGAAATCTTGAGGCGGCCGAGACGTTGTATCTGCTCAGTGCGGCCAGCCGAGATTCGCTGCGGGCGTTGGCGTTGCGACATGCCGACTTCCTGGGCGTTACCGAACATCGGCTGGATGACATCGCCTATTCCGCGTTCACTCGGCGCAGTCATTACACACACCTACTGGCCATCGTCGGCCAGACTCAGCAAGACGTGGAGGACAAGCTCCGCAAGTTTGCCGACGGCCAAGTGGACCCGACGAGCCTGACGACGACGATCAATCGCCGGAAGCGGCCAAAGCTGGCGTTCGTCTTCTCTGGCCAGGGAGGCCAGTGGGCGAAGATGGGGCTGCAATTGATGCAGCGCGAATCGATCTTTCGCAAATGGATGGAGACGATCGACCTGCTGTTTCTCAGACTTGCCGGGTGGTCGTTGCTGGCGGAACTGCGGAAGGCCGACGGGGATTCCAAGGTCAATGACACAGTCGTTGTTCAGCCGGCGGTCATGGCGATCCAAATCGCGCTGGTCAAACTCTACGAGCACTACGGCATCAAACCCGCTGGGATCGTGGGTCACTCGATCGGCGAAGTGGCGGCGGGATTTGCCTCCGGAGCGTTGACGCTCAAGCAAGCGGTGCAGGTGATCTACCATCGTTCGCAAGCTCAGAATCGAGCCTCCGGCAAAGGGGGCATGTTGGCCGTTGGGCTTTC
>JANNDA010000699.1:0-1549 GCA_031387195.1 Planctomyces sp.
CTGGTTCCGACTTGCCGATGTTGGTTGTTTGGTGCAGGCAGAGAATCGCGGGGACTCGGACGACAGGCGAGCCGCCTGTCGCTACGGGGAGGAAGAGATACGCTTTGACGCGACGCTCGGTCGAGTCGGTGTGATAGCTGATCTTCTGACGAACTAATTTGCCAACGGTAACTTCCTCCTCGATCTTCAGATCCAGCGGCACAGGTTTCTCTGGCTTCGGCAACGGCCCCATGACGGTCTGCATCCATGCCGCAATGTGCTCGCGCCGCTTGGCCCAATCGGCGGGCGTTTTGATCGGCTGCTTCTGGCCGCTGGCGTCGAGGTAGTACGACAGGTCTTGGTGCTCTGAGTACTTTGGTGCGGGATCAGCCGCTCTTGCCTGTGAATCGGCGACTTCAAAAACGCACAACGCGGCAATAGCCAACAGCCAAGCACGGTGATTCATCGCAGAGTCCTTCCATAAAACGACTTTGAAACGTGACTTCGTTTCCTTTGTTGCCTTCTGTTCAAAGCAAGAAAGCGTTCGGATTGAAACAGAAGGAAACGAAGGAAACAAAGGAAGGGAAGTTGTGTCGAGGCTTGTCATCATCGGGGACGACGTCAAACAATGCTCGGCATGGCCACGAACATGGATTTCGCAGACGAGGTGATCGAGCGATTGAGTCGCGTGGCCTCCGGCGTGCGCGGTCGGAAGATGTTTGGCGGCGTCGGCATTTATTCCAGCGATCAATTCTTCGCGCTGGTGGCCGATGACCGGCTGTGGTTCAAGGTTGACGATTCCAATCGCGGTGACTTCGCGGCACGCGGGATGAAGCCGTTCCAGCCGTTTCCAGATCGGCCCATGACGATGTCGTACTACGAATTGCCGCCGGAGTTGCTCGATGATTCGGACGAGCTTCGCGTTTGGACCGCACGTTCGATCGCGATTGCTCGCCGTGTGAAAAAGGCAAAGAAGCCAACTGTGCTAAGGCAAAAACGTACCTCCACGAAATAGCTGTCACCGAAATTAATCAGCGAAGGCAAATTCATGTCGATCAAACAGAGTCTTCCGCGATTCGCGAAACTTGTGGCTGGCTGGTCGTTCGCCGTCGCACTCATTGGCTGTTCGCCGTCCGATCCGATGCCAAACAAACCTGAATTGCCGAAGAAGGTAGAAGCCAGCACGAAGCCGGAGTCCGCATTCTCCGCGTGGCGAAAGGACGATCTCGTATCGGATGACTTTACGCCAGAAGAGGGATTCCGAGCGTTGTCCTTGTCCGACTTCAAGCCCTACTTTGCGAAGCCGCCGAAGTCGGATGCGGTGCCGACATGGAGTGCGGTTGGGAGCGCGATCGTCTGCACGGGGAAGCCGAAGGGATACTTGTACTCACAAGAAAAATATCAGGACTTCACGCTGCGATTGGAACTGCGATTCGCTCCGTCGGCAGACGCCGCCGAAACGAAGGAGTTCAATCCGAACAGCGGAGTGATGGTCTACATCACGGAGCCTCACAAGCAGTGGCCGAAGTCACTGGAGGTTCAAGGCAAGTTTTCTGAACTGGCCACGATC
>JANNDA010000701.1:0-2261 GCA_031387195.1 Planctomyces sp.
ACCGCGAACCGTGACTCGGCAGCCGGTCTCGATGCCGATGCTCGCCTCCACGAAGCTCCAGACCTGCCACTTGAGCAAGCGGGCGATCGTGTATGTGCGGCAGTCAACTCCGCAGCAGGTCATCGATCATCGGGAATCGACTGAGCGTCAGTACGCTCTGGTGGATCGGGCCGTCGCGTTGGGATGGTCGCGTGAGCAAGTGATCGTCATTGATGAGGATCAGGGACAGAGCGGGCAAAGCGCCGAAGGCCGATTGGGATTCCAACGGATGCTGGCGGAAGTCGGCCTGGACCATGTCGGGCTGATCCTGGGACTGGAGATGAGCCGGCTGGCCCGATCGTGCAAAGACTGGCATCAACTTCTGGAGCTGTGCGCCATCTTTCGGACGCTGCTGGCCGACCAGGATGGACTTTACGATCCTACGGAATTCAATGACCGGTTGTTGCTGGGCCTGAAGGGGACGATGAGCGAGGCCGAGTTGCACATTCTCAAGGGGCGCATGTATCAGGGCCGGATGAACAAGGCTCGGCGCGGCGAGTTGTTGGTCCATGCGCCGATCGGCTATGTGCAGGCACCGGAGGGCGGCTTCGTGTTTGATCCCGACGAACAGGCGCAGGCCGTAGTCCGCCTCGTGTTTGCCGAGTTCTGTCGGCAAGGAACGCTCTACGCACTGCTGAGATACCTAGCGAAGCAGGGCATCCGTCTGCCGGTGCGACCACACTCCGGTCCGAATCGGGGACAACTCGAATGGCGTCGACCGTGCCGCGAGACGCTGCAGAGCATGCTACACCATCCGATCTACGCCGGCGCTTATCGTTACGCGCATCGCCGACAAGATCCCCGGAAGAGGCTTCCCGGACGACCGGGGACAGGAGTGCGGTTCAACAAATCGGAGAGTCGCATTCTCTTGAAGGATCGCTTTCCGGCGTACATTTCCTGGGAGCAGTACGAAGAGATTCAGGAGCGACTGGCTCAGAACCAGTCGCGTGCCAAGTCGCAGGGCGCACCGCGCAGCGGACCTTCGCTGTTGGGTGGGCTGGTCTATTGCGGGCGCTGTGGGCAGCGGTTGATGGTGCAGTACTGCGGCCGGGCCAATCGGCTGCGCTATCAATGTGCCCGATTGATGCAGCAATACGGCGAGCCGCTCTGCCTGGGAGTGACGGGGCATGACCTGAACGACTTCATCGTGGAGCGGATCTTCAAAGTGCTGCAACCGGCGGCGCTCGAATTGAGTCTCGCTGCCACTTCAGATCTCGAACAAGAACGTCAACGACTCCATCAGCACTGGCGTCAGCGTCTCGAACGAGCCGCCCAGCAAGTGGATCGGGCAAGCCGTCAGTACCATGCCGTGGAACCGGAGAACCGACTTGTCGCTCGGACACTGGAACGGCAATGGGAGGCAGCACTCTGCGAGCACGAGCAACTTCGCGTCGACTACGAATCATTTCAACGCGAGCAACCGCTGTGTCTGACGGACGATCAGCGGACGCTGATTCGGCAACTCGCGCAGAACATCCCGGTCCTCTGGCACGCTCCGGAAACGACCTCCCAGGACCGGCAGCAAATTGTGCGAAAGCTGCTGGATCGCATCGAGGTGAACATCGAAGAGGACAGCGAGCGGATGGAGATCACGCTCCACTGGGCCGGCGGATTCGTCAGCCGGCATCGTCACACACGCACCGTCACCAGCTATGCCCAGTTGTCGTATCTCGATGAACTGGTGGCGCGGATCGTGGCGTTGCAGAAGACCGGAAAGACGCTCGCTCAAGTGGCCGAACAACTCAACCAAGAGGGTTATCGGCCTCCCAAAGCACGTTCCCACTTCAATGCCGCGATGCTCAGTCGCATCTTGCTCAAGAAGGGTATTCACCGGCCACGAGCGGAAGCGAAGCCCGGTTCGCCGCACCTTCAGACCGACGAATGGTGGCTGAAAGATCTGGCGGAGCATCTCCACATGCCCAGCCGGACGCTGACCTATTGGCGTAAATCGGGTTGGATTCACACACACAAGGTCAACATCGCCGGTGGACGCTGGATTGTCTGGGCCGATGTCTCAGAACTCGACCGGCTCCGTCGCCTCAGAGCGCAATCGCAAACCCGCTCGAAGTCCACCAGTTCCTATCCCGCCGACCTCACCACTCCCAGGCCACGGCCGATACGCCATGCAGATTAGAATGGGAAATCACCGCATCCATCGTCCCGAAAACTCGTGATCACAATCTCAATGGAGGGCAATATGGGTAAAGCTTCGTGTAGCCGAA
>JANNDA010000702.1:0-2395 GCA_031387195.1 Planctomyces sp.
GCTTTGCCGCGCTGGCGAGTTGGTCCAAGTCGCGATCGATCGGCACCAGATCGCTGCGCCAACGTAATCCTCGAAAAAGCGGATTCTGAGCAAATCGATTGAGGTTGATTGTAAACTGTGCATCACGAGGATCGAGGTTTCCCACGAATCCAACAATTGAATGGTCCGTTGCGGCAACATCGAGTATCCATTGATTGTCTTCAACCCATGGGCTGGCCTCGACAATGATGGTTTCGTGAATTCCATGGGACTCGGCAACGGCTCGCCAATCAGACGGCATAACTCGACGATAAAGTGGTGTGCCCGGCGATGGCCAAGGGACGCCTGCGGGGCGTGTTGGATCGTAGAAATGAGTGTGTGTGTCGATCACACGCGATGGCCCGGCAGGATCCTCGCTTGTCGTTGCAAACGATTGGGACGCAGCCAATGTGGTTGCTAATGTGGTCTGGAGGAATTCGCGTCTCTTCAAGGCTGTGACTCCCGTGGAACTTCGCTACTTAATTCAGAATCGTTTCATGGGTGCATGTCAGGGTTTGCAGAAGTCAGGCGGCGATAGTTGCCGAGGGGTCGGCTCGCCGTAGGTGTGCTTGACCAGGGCGGTTGGTCAGGAAACGCAGTAACCGATCGTCCTCGCTCAACGCCGCCGCTCGGATCTGTAGGATCGCTTCGGCACCACTAGGATTATTCCAGAACATTTCAGTTCCTTTAACGCGGTAGTTTACTTCCTTCACCAATGACTCCATCCACGCCGTTGTCACCGGAAGACCTTGGCAGCGATATTGATCATAATGCATTCGATCCGCGTTGTTCACCAAGTATCCAATCACGACTCGTAGTTGTTCCCGACAATCGTCTTTGGCGACATCCTCAGGCGGCAACCCGATACGTGCCTGATGGGTTCGCAGGTCTTCAAGCACCGTCCTGATTTGGCCCTGCCACGTCAATTTGATCCAGCCACAATAAGCCGTCCAAGCCTCAGGTGTTTTGCCAAAACAGATCACCGATGCGCTGAACAGGTAAGTCACTGCATGAGTGAAATCAAGAATTGGTACGTAGCTCGAAAAGTGTTCTGCATGGATCGTCCAGTTGCAAGTCAAACCATCGGCCAAATAAGCTCTTCGAGCGGCTTCATCAAACCGACGGCGCTTCGCCTCGCGACTCATTTGTTTACCAAACTCCTGAGAGTTCTGCATACTGCTGATGACTGTTCGCAAGATGCGTATTGGCTTGTGAGGTTGCTTCGGATTGATTGTCTCGGAGTCCGAACTTGGTGCGCAGTCGGAATCAGATGAAGTGTCGCTACGCACCGTTTTTTCTGCTGTTTTAGCTTGTTCAGTCAACTTGGCGACATGCTCGGCGCTTAAAAAACACGGTGGCGGTTGCGGTTCAGGATCAACCTCGGAAGTCTCGCTCTTGGCACTGATGAAGGCAGCGTTCTTGGTTTCGTTCCAGCCTTCGTTCTCAAGATGAACACCCGGGCCACAGCCTTCTTGACGAGTCCTAATACGGCCACCATCACCCAAGACAATGGCCAGTTTTGGAACCACGATTTCGCCTGTCAATACGGTCGTCCAGTCTTGGTCTTTGGCTGCGGCGAGTTCTTCACCCGCTTCCAAACTGATTCGTTCGATGGTGTTGGTCGAGACTTCCAGTCCGACGACTTGCTTCATCACGATCGAGGCTCGTTTGAAAGACCGCGTCTCGGCATTGAGGATCACCAAATGTCGCTTGAAGCCCGGCGTGGCCTCTCGCGAGTCAAAGCCCATGGCGATGCGTTGAGGGAAAAAAAGACCGTCGGCAGTGACGGCATTTGGCAATCGTTTCGGTAATTTCGATCGGGCCATCCATTGAATTAACAGTACGTTGTTCTGTCGTCACGTTGCACATCCGTGAGCAGTCTGGGCAAGCACTCTGAACGGGCTGTGCGATCGCAACTTCACAAGCTCGTTCAGCTTGGATCATGCGGCTGAGTCGCTGCCCCAGAGCATGAGCAGGCAACTCGATTTGATCGTAGTGCGGAGTCTGTGTGCCCTGTTCAATGCCCTGTAACTCGGATGCGACCGCAGCAGCTTGGCTGAGTAAATCGTCGAGTTTTTGCTTGAGCAGTGTCGATTTCGCGTCCATGCGACATTCCTATTAGTTGGTTAAACTGATACCCACGAATCCCAGTTCCCCCAGTTTAACTGATCATTCTGCAAATCTCCTATTGATCTTTTTTTCGGGATCTGGATCGCTACAAAAGCTGACATGCACCCCCGGCTGGGAGGGAATTGGAAAGTTATCTTTACCAGATGTCTCGAAATTAGGTATCGTTGCGAGGGAGCGATTTGGATGGAATATAAGCAACCCGCAATGAGCGTAATTCTGAGCACCTATAACCAGCCCGCGTGGCTGG
>JANNDA010000894.1:0-7632 GCA_031387195.1 Planctomyces sp.
AGTGCCGCGATGGAACCCGAAGCGTCAGCGAGGGCGAACCGTGACGACGCCCTCGCTGACGCTTCGGGTTACATTCGGACCATGAATAATCCCGGCTAAATCGTTTTCCCGGAGGCCGTCAAGTCGGAGAGATCACTCAGATCGATCATTCCCACTTCATAGGCCATGCGGAATAAGTCGGCGCGGTTTTTGACACCCAGTTTACGTGTCAGTCGCGTGCGATAGGTTTCAGCGGTCTTCACGCTCAACAGCAAGTTGTCCGCGACCTGCTGATTCGAGAATCCGCGTGCCAGCAATCTGAGAACGTCGGCCTCACGTCGGCTTAAGAACGCCGGCCGTTTCGGGGCACCGGCAGCGGCATCCACTTTCACGTCGCCCAGCGATTCATGTCCGACAAGCGTCTCAACCTGCGAGTCGATATAGATCCGGTCCTGAGCGGCTTCTTGAATGGCCTGAAAAAGTTCGATCGGGGGAGATTGTTCGCAAACATACCCGCGTGCGCCCGCTGAAATCAGCAGCCGGATGTACGATGATTCGTTCCGAACCGACAGGGCCACAATGCGGACTGTGCGGTGAACTCGCACCAATTCTTCGATCAATAACGTGCCAAAACCGGCACGAGACGAGACCGACATCACCACCACATCCGGCTGAATCACCCCGATTTGCTCGGCTGCGGCTGCGGCTCGTACTACTTCACCGACGATGGTAAATCCGGGAATTGACTCCAGTATCAGCCGCAGCCCGGCACGGGGTAACGACAAATCAGAGGCTAGTAATACACGAACGGAATTCATTCAGTGACGCTCCCACTGAATGTGAAGGCATCCGCAACAGGGAATGGCCCGCGAAATCATTTCGCAAGCGATTCACTATCCATGATCCGCAGATGACGTCCACATCATGAGGGGGAATGTAAGGGTTCCCGAAGTGATCCTCTAATCGGGAAACTCCTGGTCTGACGCCGGAGATTACCTGGGTGACGCAATAACCGTAGAGTCAATCGTACTTGGCGTACGACTTCTCCTCGACCAACGGAGAGTTCAGCAGGTCGTTGATTTGGCGCTTGAGCGTGGCTCGAACATCGTTGCTGAAATAGACGGCGCGGGCGAGTTCGATGAAGCGCGAACTAAAATCTTTCTGGCGTTCGCAGTCGCGGATGTCGTCTTCGATGACCCACAGTTTTTCGTTGATCTCTTTCAGCTTCGCGGTCAATTCCGACAACTCAGGAGACGTGGGGACAGACTCCTCCAGCGACGCCCGCAGCAGCGACAACTCGTGGTTGACGTTGCGAAGTTTGGCCGGATCGGTCATGCGTTCGGTTTTGATTTGGCAGATCGTGATCTTGTCGATCAGCTCGCCGGGCGAGATCGGAACGGCGATGTTGCTGGCGACATTGGTTTTTGTTGCCTGAGCAGGTTGCGATTCCGAGGCGATCGACACGGCCATCTCGGACGCATCGGCCTCTGGCTTGGCGAGCGATTGCAGTTCGTCACGCATGGCGGTGAAGACAGGACGCCAGTCGCCGATCGCCAGTTGGCGGAACAAGCGCGTGTTGGGATACCACGGTGTGGCCGTCCCATTTAGTTGCCAGCGCCAGTCGGGAGCGTGGGCCACCGCCAGCCAAGTCGGCACGCCGAGCGCTCCGGCCAAATGCGGCAGTGCGGTGTCTGACGTGATCAGCAGGTCGAGATTCTTCAGGATCGCCGCCGTGTCCATGAATGCTCCGGCCGCCTCATCGACGTCCTCGCCGAGATCGACCACGTTCCACGCGCGAGCGACCGACGTCTCCTCCGTGAGCTGTTCTTTGCCGTGCCCTTTTTGCAGGCAGATCAACGTCACGCCAGCGACCTCGGCGAGCGGCGCGAGTTCCGCCAACGAGACCGAGCGGAAGGCGTCGCGTTTGTATTTCGGGTTCCCTTGCCAGGCGATGCCAACTCGCAGCCCCTTCAGGCCGGCCAGACGTTCGCGCCATTGGTCGATCAACGTCGCGTCGGGGGAGAGATACGGGACATCGGCCGGAATCGAATTCGCGCCGACGTGAAACAATCGTGGCAGGCTCATCAGCGAGACCTGCACATCAAACGGTGGCAGTGGTTGTCCTTTGGAAACGAGCACGTCGATCTCGGAGCAACCACGCAGCAGCGGCACGAGCGGCGGTTGGCATTCGACAACGACTCGACCGACACGCTGTTTGACTTGTCGCACGAAGCGAATGAATTGCAACGTGTCTCCCAAGCCCTGTTCGGCGAACAACAACACCGTGCCATTCGGCAGCGGCGAACCGTCCCACTCCGACCGTCCGAAGTCACGAGCCACCAAGCCGGGCCGTTTCCAACGCCACTCGAACTCTGGCCAGCCTTCATCGAATCGGCCTTGCAGCAGCCAGACTGCCGAACGATTGAAGTGCGCCCAAACGTGCTGCGGATCGAGCCGCAATGTCTCCTCGTAACACACGAGGGCTTCGCTCGGCTGACCCGTCACCTGCAGCGACGTGCCGAGGCTGTTGTGGTATTCCGGCTGGCGATGGTCTTGAGCAATTGCGGCGCGGATGTGTGTGACTGCCTCCTCGTGACGTCCCAGGTCCGCCAGCACCGCGCCGAGGTTGTGCCGCGCATCGGCGGAATCGGGCTTCAATCGCAATGCTTCGGTGAACGATGCGAGTGCCGCTTCGGGTTGCTCGCGAGTCGTCTGCAGGATGCCCAGGTTGTTGTAAGCGTCCGAATGGTGAGGGCGCAGTCGAATCGCCTCGCGGTAGCAAGCTTCGCTGTCGTCCAAGCGGTTCAGTTCCTTCAACACAACACCCAAATTGTTGTGAGCATCCGCCGCCGTGGGATCGAGCGTGACCGCTTGACGAAACGCCGACTCCGCTTCGACGTACCGTTTCTGGCTGATGAGCACGTCACCCAGATTTCGCCAACCGCTGGCATCGCGCGGCGCGAGCGTCAGGAAGTGGCGGAAGCGTTGCTCGGCTTGCGTCGTGCGACCGAGTTCCTTCAGAACGGTCCCAAAATTCTTGTGTGCGATGCGATACGTCGGCGCGAATTGAACCGCCTGTTCGAGCACTGTGACCGCCTCGTCGCGACGACCGAGCGCTCGCAGCACGAGACCCAAGTTGGACAGGATCGCCGCGTCTCGCGAATTGACTGCGACGGCACGTTCGATCCAGCTCAACGCCTCTTTGTTCCGCCCTTGTTGATGCTCGGCAACACCGAACAAGTGCAACGCTTCCGCATCGTTGGGCCGAACGTTCAGGACGCGACGGTACTGCTCCTGAGCCTCGGCAATTCGCCCGCTCTGATGAGCCTGAATGGCGGCGGCCAGCAGCGTGTCGGTCTCGGCATCGGTCTTGGAGGGTGGGACATGCGTCGGTGCTGTCGGCTCGTAAGTCGAAATCGAAACGGCCGAGAGGAAGTCCGCCGAGTCCAACGGAAAGTTCATCGCCGTCAGCGCGGTGTCGATGGCAGCTTGCGCCTCCATCTGACGCGAAGCGTCAGCCGTCATGTAACCCGAAGCGTTAGCGAGGGCGGGCGCTCCGGAAGACTCTGAGCCGAGTGGTTGTGTATTAGAAGACTGGGAAGTCGGAGCGTCAGGGAGCGTTCGCCCTCGCTTACGCTTCGGGTTAGTGTCGTCGCCCGCGAGGCTTTCAAACAGCGGTTGCAGGCGGTCTTCGTACGGTTTCCAGCGGCCGATCGACTTGGTGTAGATCGGTTGCCGGACCTGCAACGAGCTAGCGGTTTTGACTTGTCGCTTGGTCTCGTGGAACGACAGACAACGCTCGTCCCACGGCAGGCCGACGAAGTCGATCAGGGCTCGCGACCATTTCTCTTGGTCGTGGACCATGTCTTCGTATTGCAGATCAAAGATCGGCAACGGCGACACCGCGTGCCAGTGCGCCATCAGCCGTTCGTACTGCCGGTAATAAAAACCGAGGTCTTCCAGATCGAACGTGAAGCTCAAGCCAGACGCCGCGAAGTTGTGGAAGTAGCACGACAGGCAACTGTCACGCGGATCACGTCGGCAGTGGACGATGCGGGCTTTGGGAAACAACAACGCGATCAAACCGACGTACATAAAGTTGATCGTCATCTTGTCAACGATCCGCGCCGCCTGGCCGTCGAGCGATCGCAGTTGCGTGAGATGTTTCTGCGCGACGTCGTGCAACACCGGCGAACGGGGCGGCGTCAGCCCCCTGGTGCTTTCGTCGCCTGACCGGGGGGCTGACTCCGCCCCGCTCGCCTGGATCAACGACTCCAGGCAATGCGGAAAAATCGCTGAGTCGCCCAACATGCCGGGGAGGTCGTGAGCAATTTGAGCCATGTCGTTCAGCTCGCCCGCGCCAAAGACTTGCGGGTGACTGGCCAGAATCTGCTCGACCAGTGTCGTTCCCGATCGAGGCATGCCCATCACGAAGATGGGCGTCTGGTCTTGAATACCGGAGTTCGGCATGCTCGTGAACGCCTCGCGGGTGAACAATTTCAAATTGGCTTCGACGAGTTCCAGATGCTGCCGCCGATCGAAGTCTTGACCCGTGCGCCGGTATCCCGCTTTCTTGGAACGGTTCGCCGCCTGGGCATGATCGAAGGCCAGCGTGTGTGATTCCCGTTTGTCGAAGACCGTGCTGAGCGCGAAGTTCAACAACTCGCGGTACTCCGGCGAGATCTCGCTTTGTTCCAACAGCGATTGTGTTCGCTGCACCTCGTCGTCCGTCAGCTTGCGTTTCGTGCTGGTCGCGAGCGTGTAGAGCGCCGGGATGTCACGCGGGTTCAACGCCAAGATTTTGTCGAGCAACACCGTCCCCTCGGCGACCTGACCGTTGGAGATTTGCGCCGTCGCCAAGTTGTTGATCGCCGGCGTGTAATTGGGATTGAGCTCGATCGCTCGTTCCAGCAGCGGCAAGCCCTCTGCCGCGCGGTTCGCATCTTTGAGTGCGACCGCCAGATTGTTGAGCGCTTCGACGCATTTCGGATCGACTCGCAACGCCTCTTCCAACAGCAGGACCGCTTCCGCAGGGTGGTCGAGCAGCGTCAGCATGTCGCCCAGATTCGTCAGCGTGGCGAGATCATTGGGAGCCAGTCGCTGCGCGTTTCGCAGGACTCGTTCCGCCTCAGCAGCCTGCCCGACATGCTTCAGCGCGACCGCCAGATGATTGTGCGACATCACCGAATTCGGATCGTGTCGCAACGACGTCCGAGCCGCTTCGATCGCCTCTCTCGCGCGCCCCATTTCGAGCAACAACTGCGACAGGTTTCCGTGAAAGTCGGCGTGATTCGGCTTGAGCAAAATCGCCTGACGCAAATGCTGCTCACCCTCACGATGTCGGCCCGTGTCTTTGAGCGCGATGCCGTAGTTGTTGTGCGCGCTGGCGTCGTCCGGTTGCAGTTTCAAAACCCGCTGCCACAACGGCTCGGCCTCGGCGTGGCGTCCTTGCTGCATGTAATTGAGTGCCAACGACGACAACGCCCCTTTGTCGTTGGGCATCGCGGCGGTCACTTGTCGCAGATGGATTTCGGCTTCCGGAGTTCGCCCCAATTCACCCAGCACGACCCCCAGATTCTTGCGCGCGACCAAATAGCCGGGGTCCAAACGGAGCGACGTCTGCAAGTGCTCGGCTGCTTCAGTTCGTTGCCCGATCGCACGCAAAGCCAGCGCGAGATTCCCATGCACGGCCGAGTTCTTGGGCTGCAGACGCAGTGCCGCAGTCATCCGTTCGATCGCCTGCGCATGCCGTCCTTGCTGATGGTCCACGACCCCCAGCAGATGCAACGCTTCGACGTGATCGGGCTGAGTGCTCAGGATTTGGCGATAGATCTTGGCCGCCGCATCGACTTGTCCTGCCTGATGCCGACCAATGGCCTCGTCCATGAGAGGCGAAGGACTGATTCCCTGCGATGCGTGCGACAACGTGATGCTCCTTGGGATGTGCATAGCCCGCGAACCCTGGAGTGCTGCGGCTTGACGCAGCCCTCCATTCGATCGCGGCTGTGAACGCTGGATTGTTCAAACAATGCTCGAAGTGAGTATTGACGTTCTGGGAAGGGACGCTTGAAAGCCATTGGACGTCCGGATTTTTCCGTCACGATCGCGCTGTCAATACGCTCGCGGCCAACTTGCCGCGTTGTTGGAGGGCGGCGTCAAGCCACCGCACTCCAGGGTTTGCAGACAAACAAAAACCCCTCTTCCCAAAGGCAGGTGCCTTCCGGAAGAGGGGCGGGATTTTGTCGAGGATGGTCCAAATCAGCTAGAGGGAAACTGGCCCCTCAAATCATGGACTAGGCCAACGGAATGACCGTGGTGAACCCGGTGGTGATCAGGTTCCCGGTGAGGACACCAGCTCCATCCTCGAAGTCGCCATCGCCTGCTCCCGTCGGGACGAACAAGCTGTTGGACGACAAGAATGTCAACCTGCCGTTGATCGTGATCGTGTTCACGGCGTCTGCCACCGTTCCATCCGTCACACCCACCGAACCGCCGATGGCGATGCTGTGGACGTTGCCGTTGAACACCAGGTCTACGTTGACCGTCTGGGCAATCGCCAAGTGACCCGCGAAGCTGCCGCCGAAGCGGTAGACTTCATCAGCATCACCATCGAACAGGCCAATGTTGAACTTGGCGGTGCTCAACACATTGCCGAGCACCAAGTCATTGACCCCATCGCCTTCGTCGCTGTCAAGGAAGACGGCGGTCAAAGTCCCCGCGAAAGTGCCGCCCACTCGGAAACCGATGGTATCGGCGTCACCCAAGTCATCGACGCTGATTGTCTGGATAACGGACGCTGCGCTCACGTTACCCGTGACCAACAAGTCAAGAGTGTCGCCGGACGTCAGCGAGGCGTTCAAGCTTCCGACCTTGACAATCAAATTCTCGTTTGCGATCGCCTTGCCGGTGAACGAGCCACCCACAGTCAGCGTGATGTCACTGTCGTAAGTGGTTAAGGTCCCGCTAGCGTTGCCAGTGACAGCCAATGTGATGTCTTCATCGCTCGTCAGGTTGGAATTGGTGAAGTTGCCACCAACCGTCGCAGTGATGTCGCTCTCTGCGGAGGCGGCCGACGAACTCGTCATGTTTCCGCCGACATCGAGCGTGATATCCGAACTCGCGGAACTCACTGACGACCGCGTCATGTGACGAGTGACATCAATGGACACGTCAGTATCGACGCTGATTGCTGTGCCGATCAAATCGCGTCCCACTTCCAAGGTGAGTGCCTCATCGAGCACTGTCAGCGTGGAGCCAGTCACGTCCAGGCCGACACTGATCGACATCGAGTCTTCGTCACCCGTCACTTTGGTGTTGATCAAACTTCCGGTGATGTCGAAGTCCATGCCCGAACCGCTGATCGAGCTGTTGGCCACGTTGCCCCCCACATCCAGTGTCACGATTGCATCAGGGCACAGAATCGTCGTGTTCGTGATGCTGCCGGTGACGGTCACACTCACGTCGCTGCTGGTCCCAACGATTGTTGAGTACGAGATGTTTCCGGCAACCGACAGTTCAATCTCATTATCTCCAGTCGTGAACATCGAACGCGATACACTGCCGCCGACCGTGACGGAAATGCCTGACTCGTCAGACATCACTTTGGAGTTGACGATATTTCCCAGCACATTCAAGGTCAGATCCGACGAACCG
>JANNDA010000943.1:0-2259 GCA_031387195.1 Planctomyces sp.
AAAGCCCTGCAAACGCAATGTCTCCTGAACGATTTTTCGCACGCCTCCGACAACGCCACGCTCACCAAGAAAATCCGATCCCTCTTGCAACGACTGCTCAGGCTCGCTGTGTAGAATCCCCGAATCCCAGAAAGTGCAGAACCAAACGCTGCTGATTGTCTTGACGTTGGCCGTCTTGGCTCCGGTGATTGTGGAGTTGATTCCGCGCGTTGCGATTCCGGCGATTGTCTTGGAGATCGTGCTGGGCATTCTTGTCGGGCCTTAAGGTCTGAAGTGGGCGGAACCGAACCAACAGTTGGAGATGCTCTCGCGGTTCGGCATGACGTTTCTGTTTTTTCTGGCGGGCTTGGAAATCGACTTCGCGGCGATTCGTGGGCGACCGATCGCGTGGGCCGGATTCGGTTGGTTGGTCTCCGTCGGCATCGCGATGGCGGCCGGTTGGGGGTTGCAGGCGGCCGGAGTCATCGTCTCTGGCGTAGTCGTGGCGACGGGTCGGCCGATGCCTGCGATTCGGCTGCTCAAGCGGAAGCTGCACACCAGCGCGCAACTTCCGATTCGAGTCTCGTTGCTGGTGTTGGCCGCGCTAGTGATTCTCACCAAACAGTTCGGGTTGGATTCGTTGCTGGGCGCGATCGCGGCGGGTGTGGTCGTCAGCCTGGCGTGCCGTGGCCACGAGGGTGAGGCGGTACGTCACAAGTTGGAAGCGATCGGCTTTGGGTTCTTCATTCCGATGTTCTTCATCGCGACCGGCATGAAGTTCGATTTGCACGCTCTGACCGCGACATCCGCGGCGCTGTTGCGAGTGCCGCTCTTTCTGGGCCTGTTTTTACTGGCACGCGGTGTCCCGGTGTGGCTGTGTCGTCGCGATCTGCCGCGCGGCGATTGGCTGCCGCTGGCCCGCCGCCACTGGACGGCCACGAAGAGGCGGTGAAGTCTTAGAGCCGCGACCGTAAGGGAGTGCTGATGGACTAGGACTTGGGACCACTCCCTGACGGTCGCGGCTCTGAAAACTCACCGCCACGAAGAGACCAACTTATGAATTGGAAACAACGTCATCGCGTTCGAGTGTTCGTCACGAACACGCTGTGGTTTGGACCGGTGTTGGCGATGTTGTCTGTGTTGGTTGTCGCGCCGCTGCTGCGGGAGCTTGATCGGCAGTTCGATCCGTCCTGGCCCAACTTCAGTCCGGACGGAGCGCGGACGTTGCTGGGTGTGCTGCTCGCGTCGATCCTGACATTCATCACGTTTCTGTTTTCGTCGTTGTTGCTGGTCGTGCAATTGGCCAGCGCGCAGCTCACGCCACGAGTCATCGCCCGTGCCTTCAACGATCGCAGCGTGCGGATCGCGGCGACCGTCCTGGTCTTCTTCTACACGTTGTCGCTGAGCGTGTTGGCGAACGTGAAGGACACGGTTCCGCAATTGTCGATGGCCGTGTGTGCCTACGGCAGTTTGCTCTGCATTGGTCTGTTTCTCTATTTGGTCGATCGCGTGGGACGGTTGGTGAGGCCCGTGAACGTGCTCACGTCTATCGGTCGGGAAGCACGTCTGCTGATTGAGTCGTTTTATCCGACGCTGCTCAGCGAACCGGAAATCCGCCGAGCGGAACCATCGGTGATCGAAAACCTGCCGGCTCCCGTCGTTGTCGCCAACTTGGATGAAGTCGGCGTGCTGCAGGCGTTTGATGATGTGGGGCTGGTTGAGTTGGCTCGGAAGCACGACTGCGTGATCGAACTGATCCCGCAAGTTGGCGACTTCGTTTCGGTAGAGGCTCCGCTGTTTCATGTGTACGGGGCGAGGACGCCGATCCCCGCCGCCACGTTGCTGCGATCCATCGCCCTCGGCCCGCAGCGAACGATGGAGCAAGACCCGCTCTTCGCGTTCCGCATTATTGTGGACATCGCCTCGAAGGCGCTGTCACCCGCGATCAACGATCCGACGACCGCCGTGCTGGCGCTCGACCAGATCCATCATTTGCTGCGACTGATCGGCTCGCGCCGTCTGGACACCGGCCACGACTTCGACAAAACCGGCCGCCTGCGACTGATGTATCGCACTCCCGACTGGCCAGACTTTGTGACGATCGCCGTTACGGAAATTCGCCAGTTCGGCCGCGAGAGCATCCAGATCGTCCGCCGTCTCAACGCGATGCTGGAACAACTCGTCCGCAGACTCCCCGAAGAGCGTCGTCCCTTGCTCCTCACCGAGCTGCACTGGGTGCAGTCCGACGCGGTTCGTACTTTTGTCGGCCCGCACGACAAC
>JANNDA010000971.1:0-3440 GCA_031387195.1 Planctomyces sp.
GCGTCGGGCGAAACGACCCCCAGAACGGGCGAAACCGCGATGAACAGAAGTTGTGTCAGAACGCTCAACGAGCGAACGACTGCTGCGATGAGCGCGACAGATATCGGCATCACAGCCGTTGCAATGCGACCTCATTCAGCCAGGTGCCTGACCCCGGACCATTCCAAACACGAGTCGTCGTGAAAATGGCGGTGTGAGGAGTCGGTGAATAGACTCGTTGCCAGTCCACGCGAAGTGGTCTGGAAAAGTAGTCCGGTGGAGCGAGCCGAAAGATTCGATTAGCTGTTATCAGTGACGATGATTTTTGGCTGGAGGTCGGAGCGCGATTGCGCGGAGCGGCGATCGAAACGAGCGTTGACGTCTTTGCGATTCGATCGCTTGATGAATGTGACGCGGTGGTGTTGATGGGAGATGGGGCGTGCTCGGCGGATGCCATCCAGTCATTGCGGAATTCGCGAAAGCCTGTGCTGCGTTTGGTCGGGCGAAAGGTCTCGCAGGGCGAGTTAAAAACATGGCTGAGTGAAGACCACGCAATCGACTCGATAATGACTTGGGTGAATCCCGACCGGTTTCTGCCGTCGCGGCAGCTCATTCGACAGCAGTTGGAATCAAAGAAACTTGGTGAGCCAGGATTGATGCGGATTCATCGGTGGCGGCCGTCGGATGCGAAAAGTGATTCAGATTCAGCCAACGAATTGCCAACAGCGATGTTGTGTGATTTCGATACGGCGCTGTGGTTGATGAGCCGGTCGCCGAATTTGGTGTATGCGATCGAGTCGCCACCTAAGGAGTCTGAATCTCACGCGGGGCGGTTCATTCAAGTGCATTTGGGATTCGACGGTGGTGGCATGGCGTTGATCGACTTTTGCGATCAGATGCCGAACGGCGATCACTACGATTCGCTTTCCGTGATTGGCTCGACGGGGGCCGCGTATGCCGACGATCAGCAGAACCGGCAGTTGCTGTTTCGAGGCGGGACCGCTCAAGCGATCCGAACGAACGAAGGGGTGCGGCAGCAGGTCGCGATGATGCAAGAGTTCGTGGATGCGATCGTGGCGAATCGCGACTTGTCCGGCAGTATCTCTTCGTGGAAGACAGTGCTGAGTGTGGCCGATGCTGTGTGCCAATCACTGGCGACTCGGCAGGCCGTTCGCTGGGAGGGCTGCTGAAATGTCGTCGTCCTCCTCAAAACAATTTCGTTGCGCCGTGTTGAGTGCGGTCAAACACGATTACGTCGCTCGCGGTGTCGCCTCGCATCCGCAGTTTGAGTTGGTTGTCGTTGCCGACGATCCGCAGGTGCCGGAGTGGGCTCACGAGCGGAACCAACAGTTTGCCGATTCGCAGTCGATTCCGTATGTACGTGACGTCGAACGGGCGTTGCGAGAGTTTGACGTTGATGTCGCCATCGTCAGTTCCGAAGCCGAGCGGCATTGCGACTTGAGCATTCGAGCGGCCGCCGTCGGTAAACACGTCATTCAAGACAAGCCGCTATCGACTCGACGTAGCGAGGTCGATCGGTTGGTTGCGGCTGTTGAACAGAGCGGCGTGAAGTTCTTGATGTGGAATCGCAATTTCATTCCGGCAGTCATTCATGCACGAGACCAGATTGCTGCCGGAGCGATTGGGCGACCAACAGCCATTCATGCGGATTTTTACTTTGCCAAAGATGCGGGACCGCCGAAGGGAAGTCGGCTGCCGGGATATCCGCCGCTGAGTTGGCAAACACATCAGATCGCTTCGCACATCGACGGCTCGGACGGCGGGATCGGTCGCGAGCCGATGGGTGAATTGGCGATCGAAGGGATCTATCCGCTCGGTTATCTCCAGATGCTGACCGGAGCCCGAGTGCAGCGTGTGTTCGCGCGATCGACCGCTCACTTTCATCAAGTCAACGCGGACAATGGCGCTGAAGACCTGGCGAGTGTCACGCTGGAAATGGAAGGCGGTTTGATTGGTTCGCTGGCGATCGGTCGCATCGGAGCGGCGAGTCATCCGAGCGGTGGTGAGATCAAGCTGCATGTGCTCGGCAGCGAAGGGGCTCTGGTTGTGAACGAGGCACATCCGGAGGTCGGCATCTATTATCGTGGGCAACCGGCGAAGGAAGCTCGGCAACGTCGCGTGGCCAACGAGAACGATTTCCTGCTGGCCGACAACTTCGCGCGAGCGATCGACACCGACGGTGACACGATGATGGATGCTCGCGCGAGTTTGGCGATCTTTGCGACGATCGAAGCGGCGCTGGAGTCCTGCCGTACGGGGCTGGTGGTGGAGGTGCAGTGAGGGCGGGAAAGGCCAATGTCTAAATCTCAATGTCCCATGAAATCCAAAATATTGCTGACACTAACAAATTCCAAGTGCGACTCGCCCCCACCGACCCCGCGTCGGTGGAGCGCTGATTGAACGCTGTGCTTTCAGGTGATTCCAGCTTCCAGTCACCGCTCCACCGACCAGGGTCGGGGGGGGCGTATGAAGTCGATTGCAGTTCGTTTTAGCTGTCAGTCACCGCTCCACTGACACGGGGTCAGTGGGGGCGAGCGAATCACACGTCGCATTCGGTCGATTCAGGAAATCTCAAATCCTCAACTACAAAGGAATTTCCCCATGACCGGTCGCGACATCATTCAAGCGTTGCATGACGGCAAGCGTGTGTTTTCTTCAGCGATTGTGGCGATGTCGCCGCAGTGGCCGAGTCTGGCAAAACAAACTGGGATCGACTTTGTGTTTGTCGATACCGAGCACATCCCACTTGATCGGCAAACGTTGTCTTGGATTTGTCAGACGTATCAGGCACTCGGTCTGCCGCCGGTGGTGCGAATTCCGTGTAACGATCCGTTTGAGGCGTGCAAGGTGCTCGACGCCGGCGCGGGGGGCGTGATCGGGCCGTATGTCGAGACGGCCGAGCAAGTGCGTGGACTCGTCGGTGCCGTGAAGCTGCGACCTCTCAAGGGACGCCGACTGCAAGAAGCGTTGCGTGATCGCAGCACGCTTGAGCCGGAGTTGGCCGATTATCTCGAACAGCGAAACGGCGACAAGATTCTGATCGTGAATATCGAAAGCGTTCCGGCCATCGAGAACCTGCACGAGATCTGTTCGGTGCCGGGGTTGGATGCGGTGCTCATCGGGCCGCATGACTTGTCGTGCAACTTGGGGATTCCGGAGCAATACGATCATCCCCGTTTTGATGAAGCGGTGCGAACGGTCTTTCGGATCGCTCGTGAGCACGGCGTTGGAGCGGGCATTCATTTCTGGCTCGGCTTGGAGCAAGAAATCACGTGGGCGAAGGCGGGGGGGAATCTGGTGATGCACAGCTCGGATTTGGCGACGTTTAGTCGGACGCTGAAGAGCGACATCGATCATTTGCGGAAGGCGTTGGAAGGCTGATGCGGGCTGAATGCGGAATCGAGTCGTTGCTGGAAACGCGCGCGTTGTTTGCGCACCGC
>JANNDA010000992.1:0-2809 GCA_031387195.1 Planctomyces sp.
TCCAGAAGAGCCTGCACCGCCTGATGGCAGGCATGTCTTTGTGGAAACGGTGAAGTGGCAAGCGGAGTCGCGCTCGCGTTACACACTCACGCGAGTGCATGGCAAAGGGGGCTTGGGGCAAGTCTGGCTGGCGATTGATACGCATCTGAATCGCGAAGTGGCTCTCAAAGAAGTTCTGCCCAAGAAGCAGTCCGATCGTGAGACGACCAGCCGGCTGATGAAAGAGGCGCAAATCACGGGGCAGTTGGAGCACCCGAATATCGTTCCCGTGTATGAACTGGCTCGCGGTGAGGATGAGCAGCCGTTTTATACGATGCGGTTTTTGCGCGGACAGTCGCTCTCGGAACGCATCAAAGAACGAGGTCCAACAATTGATGGAGACTCGTTGGAGCTTCGCGAATTACTGACGATTTTTGTCAGTGTCTGCAACGCGATGGCTTACGCTCATGCGCGCGGTGTGATTCATCGCGATCTCAAGCCGCAGAACATCATGCTCGGGGATTTCGGTGAGGTCATGGTGGTGGACTGGGGCTTGGCCAAGCTGTTGAGCGCGCCGAATGACGAGAGCGATCGCCGCAAAATCCAAGTGGTCGATGTGGACAATCTCATGGCCACACAAGACGGGAACCTCTTGGGATCGCCCGCGTACATGTCTCCGGAGCAAGCGGACGGACAAATCAGCTTGTTGGATGCGCGGACGGACATTTATGGCTTGGGAGCGATTCTGTTTTCGATTTTGATTGGCCACGCGCCACACAAAGGGACTCAAACGGGAAATGCGGCCAAAGACACGGTCAACATGATGCGGAGAATCAGCGAAGGGCCGACTCCGCGAGTGCGCTCAGTCAATGCGAGTCTTCCCAAGCCGCTCGACGCCATTTGCGCCAAAGCGATGGCCAAGAAGCGGTCGGAGCGATACCGCACTGCATCGGAGTTGGCCACAGACATCACTCGCTGGTTGGCTGACGAAACCGTATCGGCCTATCTGCCTCCGTTGAGCGAACGACTCATTCGTTGGGTACGTCGGCATCGCACTTGGGCTCAGGCGATTGCAGTGTCGCTCGTTCTCGTCGCGATCGTGGCCAGCACTGCGGCCGTACTCGTGTCACGAGCACGGGATCGAGTCACATTGGCACTGGGATCAGAAAAACGCGCGCACGAAGAGACCGAACGTGCCTTGAATGCCGAACGCAAATCTCTCGAAGCCGAACGGTTGGCGAAAGCCGAAGCGACGCGGCGTTTCAAAGAAGCTCGCGACACGATCGACAAGTCGCTGACGGGAGTCAGTGAGGCGCTGCAGTTTTTTCCCGGAGTCGAACCCGCTCGGCGACAGTTGCTGGAGCAAGCGGCGGCTGATTACGAACGCTTCGCCGAAGAGAAGAGCGAAGATCCAGAACTCCGGTTGGAATCAGGCCGAGCACGGCTGCGGCTGGGTGATGTGCGACGGTTGCTGGCTCAGCATGGACTAGCCGAGGAGGCGTATCGTGCGGCTCAAGAGGCGTTTCGTAAGCTGGCGGAATCGGCGGCGGACAACAGCGAGTACCAATTTGAACTGGCCAGCAGCGATGCGCGACTCGGAATTCTGCTGACAACCACCGGCCCACACGACGAGGCCGAACGGCGATTCCAGCAAGCGTCGGAAATCCTCGATCGGTTGATTGCGAAGGGAACTGACGCGGCTCGGTTTCGCTTTGAGAAGGCAGGCGTGGTGATTAACCAGTCGCTGCTGCTGAATAAGACGAATCAGTTTGAACAAGCTCGCCAATGTTTGGAGCAGGCGGAAATCGAGCTGCAAAGTCTGGATTCCAAGAGTCGCAATCTCGAAGTGACGGCTCGGCTGGCGAAGACTCGTGCGGAAATAGGACAGCAACTATTGATGCTCGGACAAGCGAGCGAAGCGGTGGAGAAAACACGTTTGGCGGTGAAGTCGTATCAGTCGCTCAGCAACCAGTCGCCGGACCATCCGCCTTATCTGGAGGGCTTGGCGGCGGCGCGGCTAGGTTTGGCGAATGCGTTCCGAGCACTCGGTCGCGACGGCGATGTGGTCGAAACTTACGCCGCAGCGATCGGTGACTATGACCTGTTACTCAAAGCTCGACCGGGGATTCCGTATTACTTGGAAAGCCTCGCGATCGTCCGCACGGATTTGGCACAGATGCTGTCGCTAATCGGCAACAACCACGCCGCGAAGGATCAGGCGGGGCAAGCGCTGGCTCAGTTCATCGATCTGGTCAACACGCATCCCGACGTGCATCGCTACCACGAAGAGCACGCGACAACGACGCAAACGTTCGGCTTGATTCTGCGAAACCTGAACGATGACGAGAACGCAGAGACGGCGTTCGAGGGAGCGATTCACCGTTTCCATGAACTGGCAGAAGCGGTCCCCGACGTTCCGGAGTATCGCCGTCGCTTGGCCAACGCGAAGTCGAGCCTCGGTCGTCTGCATCAAAAACTGGCTCGCACGGCCGATGCCGAAAAGATTTATGCGGAGGCGATCAAAGACTTCAACACGGCGATGCAGGCGGGGCTCGATGATCCACTGACCCATGACCCGCTCGCATGGTGTCACGCGCACTTGGCCGACTTGTTGTTCACGGCCGGTCAGCCTGAAAAGTCACGACCGCACTACGCGAAGGCCATCGCTCTGCGTGAATTGCTTTCCACGGACGCTGAACATCTCTTTGCGTTCGCGCAACTGCTCGGTAATTGCGATGATCTCGAACTGCGTCAACCGGATCGCGCGATCGCGGCCTTCGACAAAGCTCACGTTTCCGAAGGAAGTCAGCCAATAAGTGTGGTCGTATTC
>JANNDA010001054.1:0-1956 GCA_031387195.1 Planctomyces sp.
GCGAGCCACCGAGGCAAGCTCGGTGGGGTCGTCTGACCGACGCCTACTTTGATGCCGGATGGTCTGGCCCCGCGAGGCCGAAGCCGGAGCGAGTCAGCGGGTCGTTGAACATGCCCGGATGCAATTTCGGGTTGTTCAGAAAGCTCAGCGACTCACGAATGCGACCGGCGTGGGCTTCCGATCCATCAGCACTGGTCTCAAGTCCGATCAACAACACCAGCCGCGCTTCGACTCCGTAGTAACCGGCGAAGACCCCGGCGGAATGCTGACGGCGATTGGCCTCGAAAACATCTCGTATCGAAGTGAAGTAACGTGTCGAACCATCGGTCTTGGAAATCTGGCCGATCGTCAATCGACCCGGAGCGGCGAACTCGCGGTTGTAGTCGGGATTCACGAAGAGCTCGGTTTGGAACCGCACGACTTGATCGCGGAATTGCGTTCCTCCGGTGAAGCCAAGTTGCTGAGCGTGATGAATGGACCACGCCAAGTAGTTGTACATCCAAAGCTGTGCGAACCGCTGAGTCCCATCGACCTCAGTGCCGTAGCCCGGCAGCCAAGCCATCTTCAACGGCCCGGTGTGTGTTTGAGCCCAGTTGTCCAACCAAGTCAGATTCTCTTGGACGATGCGTCGTAACTCTGGCTTGATCGGATCGTTGTCAGGCAGGTAGGCCGCTGCATCGCAGAGATTGCGCAAGCCCCACGCAAAGCCGCGCACTTGATTCGTCGCCAAGATGCCTCGACCAGAGCCGGCCTTTTCGTCGCCACCCGCTCGGCTGGAGTCATCGGTCGATGCGCTTCCCGGCCAAGTCGAGAGCACCGCATAGTTCGCCCAAAAGGCCATTTCTTCCGCGTAAAAACGATCGCCCGTCAGTAAGTACGGAACGAACACGAGACCGCCCGGCACATGGGCATTGTCCGGCGCGAGCGTTGAGCCACCCCAAGTTGCACTGCGCATGTGATCGTCGCCACGTGAGTCGAACCAAAACTTTGGTCGCTCGCTCAATGACACGAGTCGCCCATCGGACGGTTCGCGAATGTGAATCGGCCACGAAGCAGCGAGGTCTGCCATCCGCAGCAGATACTCCGCTTGTTTGGGCTGACGATGGACGAGATACCGCGCGGTCCAATCGGTGTAAGGCGCGATGTCTGGACGCCCGCCCGGCGAGCCCATGTACGGATTCAAGTCGCCCGGCCCGAGCAGATCAAAAGTCCGTCGCAACTTCCCAGACGCTCCCAGTGCCGAATCGATCTGCTCAGAAATCTCGGCGGCGTACCGCGGCAATGCGCCGCTGCGAAATGCGGGTTCAAAATCAGGAGTCACTGCCGACTCCGTCAGACCCCAATGAAATCGCCGTACGAATCGAGCCCCGCTACCCATCACCAGGTTGCTGCGATCCAACAACAACTCGTCGAGCGGCCCGTTGAAGGTCGTTGAACTCCGAACCTGCACGCCCAGCGTTCGGACTTGGTTCTCCGACGTGTCATCCGCGTTCTCAACGGTCACCGTCAGTCGCAGCGCACCATCGTGATAGGTCCGCTCGTCGAACAGCACTCGCATCCCCGACAATACTTTTCCATTGCGGTCAGTTGGCACAACGGACCAACGTCCCTCGGCAACCAACGGACCGTCGAGCCACAGCGAATCGGGCCGAGCATCTGCGGGTAAAGCGGCAGTCGCCTGTGACGATTCGGGAATGTTCGTTGCGAACCGAACCTCCGCAGCAAACGGAACGAGCTTGCCTTGCTCCTTCAATGGGGCCACTGCGTGAATCGGATATGAACCAGCCTTCTCTACCTTCACACTCAGCACGGCGAACCGAATCGAACCATCCGACCAGCGAGTTTTGACGTCCGTCTGCGTCTGCAATGACCCGATCTGCAACGCCTCAACCGCAGCTCCTTGTGGCAGCATCTGGCCGAACGTAGCCCAACCCGGCGTGAGACCAACGGTGGCCA
>JANNDA010001095.1:0-3180 GCA_031387195.1 Planctomyces sp.
TTCCAGGAACGCCAGCAGATCGGCAACCTGCTCGATCGTCATATCCTTCAGCAGCAACTCCGGCATCAGCGATTGCCGCTGCGGCAGCAACACCTCGACGTTGGACATTGCCAACTTCACGTCTTGACCTTGCGTGTTTCGCAGCACAACGTGATCCGCCGTCTGTTCGAGCAACAGCCCGGTGACGACTTTCCCGTCGTCCGTCTGAGCGAGATAGGCGACGAACTTCGGATCGATGACCTTCGACGGTTCCAGCAGGCTTTCTAACAGTTTCGGTTTGTCGTACTTCTTGCCGATCAGCGTGAGGTCCGGCCCAACGGAGCCTCCTTCGGCACCAACCTTGTGACAAACTTTGCAGTTCACTCCAGCCGTGCGGAAGAACAACTCGCGACCGCGAGCGGCGTCACCGGTCAGCGCGAGTAACTTCTCCGGACGAACGATTGACCCAAGTTTCTTGGGCCGCTGAACGGCAGGGAGAAAGCGATCAAAGAGATCTTTCACTTGCGGGTCCGTGTGACTCCACGCGGCCTTCAACACGTCTTGTTGCACGGCATCCGGCAACGGCTTCTCGATCAACTCGCGCGACAGCAGCAACGCTCGGCTCGGAGTGCTCAGCAGTTTGCCGATGACCTCGCTCCGTTCTTTCGCGTGTGCGGCGGCCACCTCGTCGAGTTCTCGCAATCGCGCGAGCAGCGTGTGCTCCTCAGTTCGCGGAGGCAATGAGCGAATCCAATCGGCCAGCAACTTCACACCGGCATCATCGACGGTTTCCGAACCGGTGATCGGCATGTGTCCTTTGCCCTCGTTCGCCACGCGGTAGAACAGCACCGATCGATACGGATCGCCGGGGGCAATGAGCTGAGCGTTCTCAATTTTGAACGATCCTTGCAGCGGCTTGCGTTCCAAAGTTTTGGTTTGCTCAATCGGCTTGTCGAATCGCAATTCGATGTCCGCCGTGCCGGTGCCCCCCATCTGATGGCAGTGAGCACAGTTGGCCTGCAAGTAAGTTCTCGCTCGCGCATCAAGCGGCTGCGTCGTGTCATGCGGATTGACGAGCGACGGGAGCTTCACCGGATCGAGTTCGTCCTTCGCGGGAACAATCACACCGAGTCGGGCGAGCGCCGCGAGTTGATTTTCATCGTCTTGAATGGGCGAGCGGGGCGTCGTCGCGAGATTCAACTGCGGGATGTTGAACGCCAGCGTGTGTTGAGCCCACGAGTTGTGACAACGAGCGCAAGCGGCTCGACCGTGAAACGTCCAGTTCAGCTCTCGCCGACCGCCGGGGGTAGCTTCATCAACAACGGCAATCGTCTGTTGATCTCCCTCCGCCACCACCAAGTCAGCATCCGTCTGCTCTTCGTTCCAACGATACGAGTACCCGCGCCAACGCCGACCGTCGAAGTGCAGCAACTGTGTTTCGATGTTGCGCAGCGAGTCGGCTTTGCCACGTTCAGTCTCGATCGACAAGGTCTTCGCCAGCACGGCATTGGTCGGGAACTCGAGAAACCGATTGAAGATCGTTCCGGCAATCGGCACTTGTTCGCGATGCCATTTGACCGACGTGTTGTCCGGCAGGGCCAGCCAGCGCTGAGCCGTCGCCCCGTCGGCCCACATCGGCGCATTGATCTCGAAAGGGATCACGCCGGGAGCCAAAAAACGTAGCCCTTTCGCTCCGCGAGAGGGATTGCCGTGCGCGCTCAGCGGTTCAGTCTTTTCCAACGAGGTCGTTCGCGCGTGCGGCTGACCCTCTTGCGGAGCAAGAGGGTTACTTTGAAACAGTCCCGTCTCGCTGAGCTTGCGCGGGAACTTCTCACCCTGATCCGGCGGAGCGTCGTTCTTAGCGAACTGATGGATCGTGCCGTCGTCGTAGTCCACGACATACAGCTCGCCGTCGCGGTTCTCCGCGTAAGTCACGATTCGCAGTGTTGGTTCGACGATCTCAGTACGTGCGGAAACTTTCTCGCCATCCCACGTGGCGGCCCACATGCGCCGAGTTTCCCAATCACCGAAGATGTATTTGCCGACGAGTTCGGGGAACTGCTTCCCTCGATAAACGTAGCCGCCCGTGACCGACGCCGCTTCCGAGTGCGGCAGCGCGATCGTCGGCGGCAGGATCGGAGTCGGACCGCGCTTCGCATCAGGACGAACCGGCTGCAAACCTTCGACAATACTCCAGCCGTAGTTGCCCCCTTTGACAACGCGATCGATCAGTTCATAGGACTCCCAACCAACATCGCCGAGCCACAAGTCGCCGGTCGCGCGATCGAAGGTGATCTTCCACGGATTGCGAAACCCGTGAGCCCAGATCTCGCCACGTGCTCCGGCGATGTTCACGAACGGATTGTCCTCCGGAATGCGATACGGTCGCCCGTCTTGTTCGTGATCGACATCAATTCGCAGCACGGCCGAAAGCACTTCGCTCACGTTCTGACCGGCGAGTCGCGCATCCGGAGGATTCGGAAACGAGCCGTCGCCCGATGTGATGTAAAGATAGTTGTCTGGGCCAAAGACCAAGCAGCCGCCGTTGTGTCCGCCACCAAGCCACGTGAAGAGAATCTTCTCGCTCTCAGGATCGAACGTCGGCGGCTCGGTATTCGACACGACGAACCGCGAAACGCGCGTGCCGTCAGGAAGTTGCTCACCCGAAGTCTTGCTGTTGACCGTGTAACAAACATAGGCGAAGCGGTTTTGTTCAAACTGCGGATGAAAGGCGAGCCCATACAGCTCACCGACGCCGCTGATCTTGCTGTCGGCGGGGATCGACTTGAGCTGCTTCTTCAGATCGATGACCGGATCGGCCTTCTCGACAGCAGTATTCTCTTCGAGAAAAGAGACGATTTGTCCGGACTGCTCACACACAAAGAACCGCTTCGATCCCGGCGCGGTCACGAGCACCGTCGGGTGCTTGAACGCCAGCTTTTCAAAAACGCGCATGGTCTTGTAGGGCGGCGGCGGTTCCGGCGAACCGATCACTCGCGAGGTGGTCCACACTTCGCGAACTGACGGAGCCGGAGCAACTTCAGGAGCGAGAACGGGAACAAGTCTCTCTTTGTTCGCTCTGTTCGGCGGCAGGCCGTTTCGCTCACGCCCCAGCCGAGTTGACCAAACCATCGCAAACAGCGCGGTGATCGCGACCAGCACAAAGAACTTTGCCGACGGATGATGATGATGCATGCTCGA
>JANNDA010001102.1:0-4798 GCA_031387195.1 Planctomyces sp.
CCCGAGTCCAGGCCGGAGCCGTCGACCATCAACAGCTTCGACGTGTCCAGGCCCCACGTCACGAGCACGCCGTTGACGACTTCGATACCGCCCTGGCGCGTGCCGCCCTTGCCGAAGAACACTCCGAGCTCCTTGAGCAGAAGTTCAGCGGTGTTGTCGTCGCTGGTCGACAACATCTCCTCGACGATCAACGCCAGTGGCGCCGATTGCACGGCGGTCAGCTCCGCGTACTTCGTGACCGCCACCAATTGGACCTCGGTCGGCGAACGATTCGCTTTTTGGCAGGCTTCCGCGATCTCGGTACGGACTCGATTCAGATTGTCGGCCAAGTGGTCCATCATGCGGGGCATTCTGAACCGTCTGAGCGGCCACGACAACGTATTGACCCGATTGCAATTACGCAGATAGAGTCCGCCGCGATAACGGGCCGGAGGCTCGTTCTTCTCGACACCGACGCGCCCGCCCTGCAGCGGCTGCGTCCTTTCGCAGGATCGCGATCGATGCGACGTTTATTCGGTTTGATCGGACTGTTTTCGCTGTTGTTGTTTGCGAGCCAGTGGCATGCTTCGTCCGCTCAGGCGTTTCAGCAAGTCAACTTTGGCTTTGACAACGTCGCTCCCCCTTTGACGACAGGCGACGAGCGAACCAGTCAGACAAACCTGTGGGTTCTGGAATCCCAGTTCAAATCGCTCCGCATGAGGCTGGTGGAACTTCCTGACCCCAAAACCGGAGAGATGCGGAAAGAGCCGGTGATTTATCTCGTGTTTCGAGTCATCAATCGTGGGCTCGGTGAGACGAAGGACGAGAATGACACTGATCCGACAAACAAATTTGACAAGGAAGTTGCGGCACCTCAGTTCGTGCCGGAGATGTCGCTCGTCACCAACGACAACGATCAGCAAAAAATTTACTCGGATGTGATTATCCCGGCGGCCTACAAAATCATTTTGGAGCGAGAGCAGCCCAAATTGCCTCCCGGTGTTTCCCTGAAGAACCTCGTCTCGATCGGTGGAAACATCCCAGAAATCACGCCGCCCGGCGCGAATTCCAAACAGACCAAAGCGTTGTACGGCGTTGCTATGTGGCGCGGCGTAGACCCCGAAGCGGACTATTTCACGATCATGATGTCCGGCTTCTCCAACGGCTACAAACTGGTCCGTGGCCCCGTCGATTACCCCACGCTGGTCGATCGAGTGAAGGATGGCAAGCTGACCTTCTCCGACCAAATCTGGGATGGCAAAACCATCTGGAAAGCGGCATCGGAAACTTACAACCTCTTCAATGACCGCAAACCCGCCCCCGCCGATACCGCCTCCAAAATTTGGTTCTACACGACGACCCATGACCGTGTGACGAAGGATGAAGAGAAACCAATCGTCTGGCGCAAGACGCTGATTCAGCGTTTCTGGCGTCCGGGTGACGGCATCGACCCGCAGGAGAAGGAGTACAAACTGAAAGGGGAGCCGGAATGGATCTACCAGCCGGACGACGTGCAAATTCCAGTCGCTTCTCCACCCAACGCGAAAGCTGCCCCGAAAAAGCCGCTCGCTGCAAACCCGCCTGCTGCCGAAAAGGCGAAGCCGGCTGACGACGCCCCCAAAGCGGAAGCCGAAGAGAAGAATTGATTCAGCGGTCGCCAGGTTTGTTGATTGACCGTCGGGACGCCACTACACTCCCGCACTTTCCAAAATCGACCTTGGTTCGGCAGATTCCATTTAAGGGTAAGGCAACATGGCTCATAAGAAGGGACAGGGTTCCAGTCGCAACGGTCGCGATTCGAATTCGCAGCGTCTGGGCGTCAAGAAGTTCGGCGGTCAAGCGGTCATCGCTGGCAACATTTTGATTCGTCAATGCGGGACCAAATGGCATCCCGGTCGCAACGTCGGCATGGGCCGCGATTACACGCTGTTCTCGCTGGTTGCCGGCCAAGTTTACTTCGACCGAGAAGGCCGTCGAATCAATGTCCGAACGGAAGTTCCGGCTGAGGTTCCCGCAGAAGTCGTGGCCGCGAATTAGTTCGTTGGCCTGACATTTTTAGCACGACGCGCCAGCGAGTGGTTCCAACAAAGATCATTCGCTGGCGCGTCGTGCTTTTATTGATAGCGCGAGTCACTGAGAACGGCACAGTCCCCACCGAGAGTTCCGCCATGATCACCAATCATTGTTCGTGTTCTCGCCGTTCCGTGGTGCAGTCGCTCGTCGGTGGGTCGCTGCTGTTGCCGGGGATCATCTCCGAGTTACTCGCGGCAGGCGACCAGCCGGCCGAGAGAGATCCGCTCGCTCCGAGGCCGCCGCATTTCACGCCACGCGCCAAGCGGGTCATCTTCATGAACATGAGCGGCGGTGCTTCGCACATCGACTCGTTCGATTACAAGCCTAAGCTCGTCGCCGATCACAACAAGCCGTATCAAGTTCCTGCCAAGATGCTGGAGGCGTTCGCTCCGAACAACCGGGTCGTCGAGAAATTCTTCAAGCGGCCACAGTGGGAGTTCAAGCAGCGGGGCGAGTCCGGCCTGTGGATCAGCGACCTGTTCCCGCGCATCGCCGAGTGTGCCGATGACCTCTGCCTGATCCGCTCGATGCGCAATGACCACGCCGATCATTTTCAGGCGACGTTGGGGATTCACACCGGCTCGGTGACGTTCGCGCGGCCGAGCATCGGATCGTGGGTCAGTCACGGGTTGGGGACGATCAATCAGAATCTGCCGTCGTTCATCGTGCTGGCTCCGCTGACGCCCTATGCCGGCGGGCAAGTCTGGGCTTCGGATTTTCTTCCCGGCTGTCATCAAGGGACGCCCGTCGCGCCCGGTGCCGAACCAATCGCGAACATTCAACGACGTCAACCGGCCGCCGCGTTGCAGGAACTGGAACTCGGTCTGACTCAAGCATTCAACCGCCGGCATCTCGCGAACCGCGAAGGTGACGCGAATCTCACCGCCCGCATCAAGTCCTTCGAGACGGCGTTCGGAATGCAGTCCGCCGCGCCCGAGGCATTCGACCTGACCAAAGAAACCGATGCGACGTTGCAGCTCTACGGCCTGCCGCGCGGCAGCACGAAAGGCTTCGCGTGGCAGTGCCTGATGGCGCGGCGTCTGGCAGAACGTGGCGTGCGGTTCATCGAGCTGATTGATACCGGTGCGTCGAACAACTGGGACGCTCACGGCGACATGGCGACTCATGCGCCGTTGGCCACGAACGTGGACCAGCCGATCGCCGGACTGCTGAAGGATCTGAAGTCGCGCGGGATGTTGGACGACACGCTCGTCGTCTGGACGACCGAGTTCGGACGCACGCCGTTCAACACCGGCAAGGACGCGAAGGGTCGCGAGCATCACGCCGAAGTGTTTTCATCCTGGATGGCCGGTGGCGGAGTGAAGGGCGGTTTCAGCTACGGCGAGAGCGACCACTACGGCTGCACGGTCGCCTCGAACGAAGTCCACATCCACGATTTTCATGCCACGATTCTGCACCTGCTCGGCCTCGATCACGAGCGTCTGACCTACCGCCACGCCGGCCGCGACTTCCGCCTGACCGACGTCGCGGGCAACGTGGTGCGCGAACTCTTCGCGTAGGCTGGCAGATCGATCGTCATTGAGACACACCGCGAGCGACGCGTGTCAGATCTTCACCGAGAATTGACGGGCACCAATATTTCTCGATGTGCTCAACGACCAACTCTGTCCCGCGTGTGTGGCTGACATACGGCTTTTCGCGCGGGTCGTACATCGCATCGGTGAGGTCGCGAGCCAGCACGACATTGAAACCCTGCTTAACCATCTGCCGAATGCCGAACGGTCGGCCGAGCACGCACATGTTGGTATGCACGCCCATCAGCACGATGTTCTTCAGCCCCTCTTGTTTGAGGTAGCTGTAGATCTCGACGCCGTTGTCGCTGACGCCATCCCAACCTGAAATAGTGAGGCCGGGATGCTGTCGCGTGAATTTCTGCACGTAAGCTCCGATAACGGGGTCGTCGCAGGGCTGCTTGGAAACATCGATGGGGAGTTCGGGTTCGCGCTTCGGATCTACGTAGCACCAGGCTTCCAGCGGCAATTCGGGCTTCACCTTCTGCGCTTGTTGCATTCGTTTGCGTTGCGGCATGTCCGCGTACAAGTAGGTCACACCACTGGGAGCATGAATGACCGTCGCTCCATGATTCTTCGCGGCGGTCAACACGGCATTCATGCGCGGGGCCATGTCGGCCACTCGTTCCGCAGCCAGCTTGCAATAGTGGTCGTCCCACATGTCGCAAATGATGATCGCTGTCTCCGAGGCGTTCCAAATCGCCTCTTTGCTTTGTTCCTTCCACTCGCCGCTCCCTTTTGCCGCTTCGACTCGGTTTCGTTGACGCAGCACAAACTGCCCCGCCACCTTGGGCTTGTTCGCAATCTTTTCGACAGCAGCTTCCGGCTTCGAGTCAGCCGCAGACAAGCCAGTGAATCCTGTCCCTGTCTGCGAACTGATCGCGATGATCAATCCACAACACATGGTGAGAATTCGCGAGTCGGTAATAACACGAGGAACTCTGAAGACAGTCATCAGCAGACCCTTTCCGGTGAGAGACTTTTGGTGGCGATTGCGAGGAGTATTTGATGTGCATCACGCGTTCGAGTGCTTCCACATTGTCATTCTTCATCCGCAGTTCGGCAAATTGAAAAATCAGGCAGCAGTGACATGCTGAAGGCGCTGCTTGTTGAAGTCTATTGTCGGCCTACAATCGCGACCCTCGTTCGATGCCGGCAGTATGCACCCAATGCCGTGGCGGCATCGAATTCCGTTTCGATCGTTCTCAGACCTT
>JANNDA010001173.1:0-18870 GCA_031387195.1 Planctomyces sp.
ATGTGAACGACCTCGGCTTGGCCTTTATAAAGCAGAGTGAAAGCGCGCCGGACATCGACAACATGAACCGGGGCGTAGGCTCGATTCAGAGCCAACACGCTGGATTGCATCGCCGACGTTGGACCAGATCTTGTGACAGAATTGTTTGCTAAACGTGTTGCAATCATGGGACCATTCACCGGATGGAGGCCGGAACGGTCGAATCTCGCTTCCCAAGCGGGGCGAAGTCTAACGGTCACTTTGGGGACGAACAACTCCCTAAAATGAACTTCGTGCAAACATCAGAGTCCGCGCGGTGCGGTGACACGATCGTTGTGGAGGAACGCCAATTGATCATTGGTTAATGGTCATTGATCATTGGTCATGTGGAATGACCGAACAGAATCTTGTGAGGCTGTCCTCTTCCGCAAAATGACCAATGACCGATGATCATTAACCAACGACCAATTCTGTCTTTCCCGCGACTACAGGCCCAGCCAAGGCAACGGCGCTCCGGCGGGTGGCAGTTGGACAACGTCGATCGCAGTCACCTTCGCGTGTGCCTTGACCTCGTCGAGTGCAGCCACTGACGGCGGGTTATCCAAATTCAGCACGGCGACCGCCGGTCCTCCGGGGACTTTTCGACCGAGCGCCAAATGGGCAATGTTGACGTTGTGCTTGCCAAAAATTGTCCCCAAAAATCCGATCAAGCCCGGGGCATCAACGTGGTGATACATCAGCAAATCGCCGTCGAGATAAGCGTCGAGATGGAAGTCGCCGAGTTTGACCAACCGCAGGAACTCGTTGCCAAAGATTGTCGCCGCAGCGGAAATCTCGCCGTCGTCGGTGAAAACTGTCGCGCTAACGAGCGTCGAAAAATCACCCCGTTCCGACGACGATGACTCCGTGATCTCGATCCCCCGTTCACGAGCGAGCATGTCCGCATTGACGATGTTCACACCGCTGTCATCCGCTGATGCCATCAACCCAGAGGTAAATGCGGCGGAGATTAGTTTCGTCTTCTTGGTCGCCGCATCTCCACGATACATCAACTTCGCGGCTTTGATGCGGGACGACTTCTTGAGTTGATTCAGCACCATGCCTAAGCGATAGCCGAGGTCGAGGTACGGCTTCATGTCTTGCATTTCGGCACCGCTGATCGGGACGAGATTGACCGCATGACGGACTTCATTCCGAATCAGGAAACCGGTGATGATCTCGGCCGCCTCAACCGAAACGGCTTCCTGAGCCTCTTCCGTAGAGGCTCCCAAATGCGGTGTCAGCACAATGTTCGGGGCCTTCACGAGCGGATGATCTGCTGGGACAGGTTCTTCCACAAACACGTCGATCGCCGCTCCGGCGACGTGTCCCGATTTCAACGCGTCGGCCAGCGCTTGCTCATCGACAATGCCGCCTCGCGCACAGTTGATGATCCGCACGCCCTTCCGCATCTTCGCGATTCGAGTCGCATTGATCAGACCGCGAGTACCGTCGTCCAACGGCGTATGGACGGTGATGTAATCGCAGCGTGTGACAATTTCATCGACATCACGAATCAATTCGATCCCCTGCTCCGCAGCTCGTTCGACCGACATGAACGGGTCGTAGCCGACCACTTTCATTTCGAGGCCCAACGCGCGTTTCGCGACGGCGAGGCCGATGCGTCCCAGTCCGACAACGGCCAACGTTTTGCCGGCAAGCTGCGTTCCTTTGAACTTGTTGCGATCCCACTTGCCGGCCTTCATGCTCGCATCGGCGGCAGCCACGTTGCGTGAGAGAGCCATCATCATCGTGATGGTGTGCTCGGCGGTGCTGGTCGTGTTCCCCGCCGGAGTGTTCATGACGACGATCCCCTCGCGAGTCGCCATCGGCAGATTGATGTTGTCGACTCCGACCCCCGCGCGCACGATGACTTTCAGCCGATGCTGACCTTCGAGCAACTCAGGAGTGAGTTCCGTACCGCTGCGAATGATGATGCCGTCGGCGGTCTTCAACGCCTCGCGGACTTCGGCAGGGGTCAACTTCGAGCGGTTATCGACTTCGATTCCCGGAGTCTCTTGGAGAATCTTCAGACCGGCCGGGGCGAGATTGTCCGTAATCAAAACGCGAAACATCAAAAGCTCCTCAACGACATACTTCAGTGATTCAAACCGGGATCAGGCACCCGTAACGTGACGGCGAAAGCTGGCAGTCGCCGCACTTCACGTCAAGTAAGACGATGCAACAAATAAAGCCCGACCGTTGTGTGCGGTCGGGCTTTGTTTTGAATTCCGTAGCACAGGCGGCTCGCCTGTGACGACATCGGATAGTCCGCACATGCGAGCCGCCCGTGCCACGTGTCGAATGCACCTTTAGTGCGCGGAAATCTCCGGCGAAGCGAACGTGGCCGTCTCGGTGTGTGCGGGATCGGCGGCAAATTGTGGAACGCTGAGAGTTGGCTGTGCGGAGGGCGCGGCGCTCAACGTTCCGGCTGGTGCCCAACCATTGGACGCCATGATCGGCACGCTGTGGATGACTTGTGGATTTGCCACGAACATTGGTCCTGGACTTCCGGCGGCAATGGTTGGCGCTGCGAATGTTCCCGTTTGATACACGGGAACTGGATGTGTGAACGCCACTTGTTGTTTTGTAGGAGCGACGGCCAGCGGCGCGGTCGCCACATAATTGACCGTTCCCGTATTGCGAGCCATCGCGACCGGCGACGCATTCAGCGTGGCGAGCCGCGACTGCACTTGCGGTTGGAACCAGTTTGTATGCAGCGAGCGTTGATACATCGCGACCGCTCGATCGGATTGACCAGTCGAACGATACAAGTCACCGAGTTGTGCGGTGGCCACGTCATGATTCGGAGCGATCTTCAACGCGTTTTTCAAACTGTGCTCAGCACCAGCGGTGTCGCCCAGCTCACGTTGAATCCACGCTAGCTCGACGTGTGATTCCGGCAGGTACGGTTCGACATCAGCCCACTGTTGCAGCAGGTCTTTGGCATCCTGAGTTCGCCCTTGCTCGGCCATCAACATGGCCAGGCTGTGATGCGCCGGCTGATGAGCGGGATCGATCGACAACGCCTGTCGGTAGGCTTTTTCGGCTCCGGCAACGTCGCCAGTTTTCTTCAGTGCTGCTCCCAAGTTGTGAGCGGCGTCCGCGTTCTCAGGTTGGTCATATAACGCTCGCTGAAAATTCTCTTTCGCGGCGGCGTAGTTGCCATCCTTGTAGGCCCTCATGCCGGACTTGTTTGTCGTCCAGCCATGCATGGAGTTGCAGCCCACTGACCAAAACATAAGTCCCAATAAGGCCAATGTCTTGACGGTAAAGAGCCAACGAAATCGGCGCATGAAGTGCCTCCGCGGAAACGTCTTGAATTGAGTTGAAATGGATGCCGGGAAATTCAGGCGAGGTGGGAAGGCCGGATCGGCCGAGGTTCGCCGGAGGGAAATCAACGGAAGAAATTCTCTGACCTCAGACCGAGGTCGGATGGGGAGCGGGAACATATCCCGCGCTGTTTGAATGCCGCAAGGGGAGTTTTTCGGTCGAAGTGTTCGCGTTCAAGCCTTGACCCTTGGAGAACCGACTGGATAAATTGCGACCTCGATTTCCCCCAAGGATTGATGATGCACAAGAATTTGCGACGACTGTTGGCCCTCAACCTCCTCCTGCCATAGAGCGGGGCTTGGTGTCGTTGCACAAATTAATTCGTGAAAACACACCCTGAGCCTCCGCTGGAGGCTCAGGGTTTTTTCGTTTCCGTAGTTTCTGAAAGTTTCAGATTTAGCCCGTTGATGAGGAGATTTCTGCCATGTCTTCGACCACCGACACGATCACGATCTTCGATACGACCTTGCGAGATGGCGAGCAATCGCCCGGCTGCAGCATGAACTCTGCCGAGAAGCTCGAAGTGGCGAAGGCGCTGGTGGAACTCGGCGTCGATGTCATCGAGGCGGGATTCCCGATTGCGTCCCCCGACGACTTCGAGGCAGTGCGGGCGATCGCTCGCGAGTTCGGTAGCCGTACGGTCATTTGCGGATTGGCTCGCTGTCGCAAAGACGACATCGACCGCGCGTGGGAAGCGCTCAAGGAAGCGGAGAAGTGCCGGATCCACGTCTTCTTGGCCACGAGTCCGATCCATCGTCAGTTCAAACTGAAGATGGCTGAGGAAGAAATCATTCGCACGACGGTGGACATGGTGAAGTACACCCGCGACTTGATGGCGACTCGGTCGGACATCACGACACCGAACTTGGAGTTCTCTCCGGAAGACGCAGCACGGACGGAACTGGACTTCCTGTGCCAAGTCGTGGAGAAGGCGATCGAGGCCGGAGCGACGACGGTCAACATTCCCGACACAGTCGGTTATGCGACCCCGGCGCAGTTCAAAAAGTGCATTGAGTATCTCAAGACGAACGTGTCCAACATCGACAAAGCGGTGATCAGCACGCACTGCCACAACGATCTCGGTTTGGCCGTGGCGAACAGCTTGGCCGGTGTCGAAGCGGGAGCACGGCAGATCGAATGCACGATCAACGGTTTGGGCGAGCGAGCTGGCAACGCGGCGCTCGAAGAGGTCGTGATGGCGTTGAAGACGCGAGCGGACTTCTACGGCCTGAAGACGAATCTCAACACGCCCAAATTGTTCCCGATTAGCCGCCTGGTCTCACGCATCACCGGCATGACTGTGCAACGCAACAAGGCGATCGTTGGCCAAAACGCGTTCGCCCATGAGGCGGGTATTCATCAGCACGGCATGCTCCAGAACCGCGCGACCTATGAAATCATGAAGCCGGAGGATGTCGGTTATGTTGGCACGAGCTTAGTTCTCGGCAAGCACAGCGGTCGGGCCGCGTTTCGTGATCGCGTGAATACGTTGGGCTTCACGTTGGACGCTGACGTCTTTGAGCAAGTTTTCAACGAATTCATCACACTCTGCGACAAGAAGAAAGAAGTCTACGACTCGGACATCGTCGCGCTCATCGAAAGCCATATCGGGGAGAGGCACGAAGAACCGGATCGCTGGAAGCTCATCAGCGTGCAGACATTCGCCGGTGCGGCCACGATCCCGACCGCTACGGTCGAATTGCAATGCGAAGGCGAGCCGCCGCAGCGCGATGCCGCCACCGGCGACGGGCCGCTCGATGCGATCTTTCTGGCGATGAAGCGAATTACCGGAGTCGCCGGAACGTTGCGCAACTTCCAAGTTCGCAGCGTCACTGGTGGTGAGGACGCTCAAGGTGAGTCGTTTGTCGAAATCCTGGTCAACGACAAGTCATACCACGGCAAGGGGATCAGCACGGACATCATCCAAGCCAGTGCCGAGGCGTATCTCAAGGCGCTGAACCGAGCGATGTCCGACAAAATGCCGCAGAAGCGTGTCTTGGCACAGCACGATTGAAAACTAGAAGGGCGACAAAGTCATGACTTCGTGGTCGCCCATTGTTAGGCTGCCCCGCAACAGTCATTGGGATTCGAGGAGCATCTGATATGTCTATCGCATCACCGCCGGTCATTTTCGTAGATGAGGTTGCCAACTTTCTGGCCTCTCAACCGTCACGTGAAGAACTGCTCGAATATCGGCCCTCGGAAATCGCCGAGCACCGACTTGACGAACTGCTGTCCAAACAACGCGAATCCAACCTGTCGCGTGACGAGTCGCTTGAGCTTGTTCAATTCCAGCAAACGGAGATTCTTCTGCGGCTGGTTAAGGCTCGGCTTCGCTAAGCAAGGATAATGTTGTGAGCGAATGGATTCCCATCACACTTAGGAAGCTCGTCCGCGACCGCGCCGCAGGAAAATGCGAATACTGTTTGATTCATGAAGACGATTGTGTTTATCGGCATCAGCCAGATCACATCATCGCGCGTAAACATGGCGGTCAGGCAGTGGCAGAGAACATGGGTTACTCGTGCGCGCTTTGTAATTCGCTCAAGGGAAGCGACATTGCCTCCGTGGATTTGGAAACCGGACGAGTCATCCAACTGTTTCACCCACGAGCCGATTCATGGAGCGAGCACTTTCGCATTGAGGGCGCATTGATCGTTCCCTTATCGCCAACCGCTCGGGTGACGGAGTATCTGTTGCAATTCAATCGTGCTGACCTGATTGCGATGCGGCAGTTCCTGATTGCTTTGGACCGATATCCGTATCCTTTGGCGTGATGTCGATAACTGAGGTGGAGATGTCCTTTGAGCCACATTTCGTCGCAACCCGATCTCGATTTCCGTCCCAAGCTCCCACGTGACATGTCGCCGCGCATCGGCTGCATCGGGGCCGGCTTCATCATGGCTGACTGCCACTTGGTGGCGTATCGGCAAGCGGGATTCAATCCGGTCGCGATTTGTTCGGGTTCGCGAGCCCGCGCGGAAGAGGCGGCGGCGCGACACGGGATTGCGACGGTTTACGATGAATATCGAGAACTGCTCGCCGACAAGAGCATCGAGGTCATCGACATCGCGGTTCCGCCGGATGTGCAGATTGATGTCGTTCGTGAGGCGGTGAAGCACGGCGATCACATTCGCGGCATCCTGGCGCAGAAGCCATTGGGCATGGACTTCGTGGAGGCTCGCGAGATTGTGCGCATTTGCCGAGACGCGGGGATCGTTTTAGCCGTCAATCAAAACATGCGGTACGACCAGTCGATCCGCGCGTGCCGGAAGTTACTCGATCGCGGCGAACTGGGTGAACCGGTTTTCGCGTCGATCGACATGCGGGCGATTCCGCATTGGATGCCGTGGCAGCAGCGGCTCGGCTGGGTCACGCTGCGGATCATGAGCATTCATCATCTCGACACGTTTCGGTTTCTCTTCGGCGATCCGGAACGAGTCTTCGCCAGTATCCGGACTGATCCGCGTACCGCTCAGAAGTTCGAGCACACGGACGGGATCTGCCTCTACATTCTCGAATACGCGAACGGCTTCCGAGCCGCCTCGTGGGACGACGTCTGGGCCGGCCCGGCATTGGAAGGTGCCGCCGCAGACATCGGCATCCGCTGGCGTGTCGAGGGGACCACCGGCATGGCACGTGGCACGATCGGCTGGCCGAGTTACCCGCAGCGGACGCCGAGCACGCTCGACTACACAACGACATCTTCCGCCAGACAATGGCATCAACCGCGCTGGGACGAAGTCTGGTTCCCGGACGCCTTCGTGGGACCGATGGCTCAGTTGTTGTGTGCTTTGGAAGAGGGAACGATTCCGGAGATCAGCGGTGAGGACAATTTGAAAACGATGGCGCTGGTCGAGGCGTGTTATCGCTCCGCCGCTGAGCACCGTGCGGTCTTGATCTCCGAAGTGCTTTCGGGCGACTCCGTGTCTTCCGTGTAATCCGTGTCCTACAAAATATCTCGCATGAAAGAAAAGTGTGGGACACGGAGTACACGGAAGGCACGGATTAATGACGGCCAACAAGTTCATAACGCCGCGAAGTCGCAAGTAACCCGAAGCGTCAGCGAGAGCGGGTGTTTCAGGGAACTCTGAGTTCATCGTCTTGTGGAGCGTCCGCCCTCGCTCACGCTTCGGGTTAGTGAGGGATTGCGTCGAAGTGTGGTCGGCTGTTGAATCCCGTCGCCTGAGTCATCGCGAGAATTATCAGCCACAACGACGGAACGTTTGAAAGACGATTGATGATCCCTGCCTTATCGAGCCTTGCCATTTTGGCTGCTGACACGCGCATGGCGTGGGAGGTGGATTTGCCGACCAGTTCGATGGCTTGGCTCGGATGGTTGGCGTTGGCCGCTGTCGGGATCGCGTTCGTTGTCGGGCTGTATTGGCGGGATGCTTCGGAGTTGCATCCGTTCTGGAAGGTGTGGTTGCTGGTGCTGCGGTTGGGAGCGTGGGCGGGGTTGCTCGCGATCGCCATCAATCCGCAGGAGCGAACGCAGACGACGTCGTTTCGGCCTTCGCGAGTCGTGATCGCTGTCGATACGTCGCTGTCGATGCAACTTCCGGAAAGCAGTCCTGATGAGCTGAAAGCCTCCGGAGAAGCGGCCGTTGGGCAGGTGGAGATCAAGACCGCTCGACCGCGCGTCGATGCGGTGCGGCAACTGTTGGAAAGCTCGAAGCTGATTGCCGAGTTGCAGCGGAATCATGACGTCAGCGTTTTCACGTTTGATTCGACGCTGGGTGGGCCGCATTGGCAGTTCCGTTCCACGGACGCTCGAACCGTAGGGCAAGCGGCTCGCCTGCCAGGAAACGCCGCAGGCGAGCCGCCTACGCTACGAACGCCGAACTGGGATGAGATCGTCAAGCCGCGTGGCGTGGAGACGCGGCTCGGCGAATCGTTGCTGGATTTGATTCGGCAGGTGAGCGGGAAGTCGCTGTCGGGGATCATCGTGATTTCTGACGGAGCGGCGAATTCGGGAGTCGATGTGTCGGCGGCAGTGTCGATGGCAACGCAAACGAAGACGCGATTGCTGACCGTTGGCGTCGGCAGCACTCAACCGCCGGTCAATCTGTCGATCGCGAGTGTGCAGGCTCCGACCGACGCGCACCTCGGCGATCCGTTCGAGATCGCGGCGTTCGTGCAAGCGGAAGGACTGGCCGGAAAGAATGCGATCGTCGAGTTGTTGTCTCGGCCGGAAGGAGAAACGTCGGAGCCGATTTTGGTCGAGAGCAAAGAGGTCGTGCTGGCCGACAACGGAGTTCCGATCGAGGTGAAGTTTCAGCAGAACCCGACGACGGCCGGTGCGGTGGAATACTTGCTCCGCGCGAAGCCGACGGTGAAGGTGAGCGAACTGAGCGACGTCGATAACTCGCGCCGCAAGTCGAGCCGCATCACCGACCGCAAGACGAAAGTGCTGCTCTTTGCCGGCGGGCCGATGCGCGATTACCTCTTCACGCGGAACATGCTCTTTCGACACACGGCGGTTGAGTTGGACGTGTTGTTGCAAACGGCCGATCCGGGGACGGCGGTCAGTCAGGAATCGCAGAAGCTGCTATTCGATTTTCCGAAGACCCGCGAAGAGCTGTTTCCGTATGACGTGATCGTGGCGTTCGATGCCGACTGGCGCAAGGTTTCGCCGGAGCAGCAGGTGATGTTGCGCGATTGGGTTTTCACGCAGGCGGGCGGTTTGATTCTTGTTGCCGGTGACGTCAACACGCCGTCGCTGGCCAGCGGCGGGGACGAGATGAAGCCGATCCAAGAGCTGTGCCCGGTGACGCTCAGCTCGCTGATTTCGGAGACGCTCGCGGAAACGAATTCACCGCAGCCGTGGGTGATCGGCTTCACACGCGCGGGTCACGAAGCAGGCTTCCTGCAACTGACCGATGAGCCGATCAGCAGTGCCGCCGTTTGGAAAGATTTTCCCGGCATCTACCGTTGCTATCCGACCGCCGGAGCGAAGGCGGGGGCGACGGTGTTTGCCAACTTCACGGACCCGCGCACCGAGTCGTCATATGGTCCGCCGATTTGGATGGCGTCGCAGTTTTATGGTTCAGGCCGCACGCTGTATCTCGGAGCCGGAGAACTCTGGCGTTTGCGAGCACTCGACGAAGACTACTTTGAACGCTTCTGGACGAAGGCGATTCGCGAACTCGGCCAGACTCGGCTGAAGCGTGGCACGCTGCGAGGCATGTTGTTGCCCGAACGCAATCAATACCTCTTGGGACAAACGGCTCACATCCGCGCGTTGCTCTCCGATCCGCAGTTTCAACCGCTGGCCGTGGAGTCAGTTTCATTGGACATCGTCGATCCGGCCGGCAAACCGCTTTTGCCTCCGCTCCGCTTGATGGCCGACAAACAACGCCCCGGCCAATACGTCAGTGACTTCCGCCTGAGCCTGCCGGGGACGTATCGACTCGAACTGTCGATCCCCGAATCGACCGACAAGCTGACCGAAAAGTTGGATGTGTCACTGCCGAACTTGGAAACGGCGAACGCTCGCCAGAACGTCCAATTGCTCCGTTCGATGGCCGAGGAAACCGGCGGCACGTACCTGCCGCTCGACGATCAAGCGGCGATCGAGTTGCCTCGCTTACTCCCGAATCACGGCGAAGAGTTCTTGGTCGACGAACGCCTGCGAACGCTGTGGGATCGCGACTGGGTGCTGTATCTGTTGGTGGGCCTGTTGTCGGTGGAGTGGTTGACGCGGAAGCTCTTGAAGTTGGCCTGACGCATGGATAGCCAGACATTATTTCTGACACGCGAGCAAATTGAGCGGGCTTTGCGGCGGCTCGGGGAGATCGCCGTTTCTCGGGGGGAGACAATCGAGGTTTTGGTTGTCGGCGGAGCGGCCATGATTTTGGGATACAACGCTCGTGCCTCGACCCGTGATGTCGATGGTGTTTTCTTTGAGCCACCCGCAGCGGCGACTATTCGAGTCTGGATTGAAAACGTCGCGATCGAGTCTGGCCTTCCCGCTGACTGGTTCAATGATGGTGCCAAAGGATTTCTCGTCGGACTTTCTCGTGGAAGGAACCTGCTCTCTGCACCGGGCATTGAGGTGTGGCAACCGTTATCCGAACAACTATTGGCGATGAAATTAGCCGCTTGGCGCGACAATCGAGACATCAACGATGCACGTTGCCTCTTACAAGACTTGACCAAGAGCGCCAGCCGACCAGAGATTTGGTCACGAGTCGAACCGTTTCTCGTTCCTGGTTGCGAGCTGAAGTCGCAATTGGCTTTTGATGACTTGTGGGAGGACATTCATGGTCACGCTCAATGACGTTGTCGATGCCGCACTCAACCGCGACGGCCTGTTGCTGTCTGGCGCGACACAAGAATTTTTGCGTGTGACGCCTCGGCTGTCTGACGTGCCGCAGCCGACCGCTTTGTCAGAGCGCCAGCTTGTCGTGGCGGCAGCGATCATGGAATTGCTTTCTCTTCGCACTGCACAATCCGCCCCAGCTTGGACCGCAAAGATCGGAGGCTTGAAGGAATCGTTCTTCTTGGTTGCGGAAGCGGAGACGATGAAGCACCTGAGAGTCATGTGCGAGGAGGAGTCTCCGGAGCCAATGCGAAAGCGAGGTCTGTTTGCGCCGCCACAGTACTTAACCTGGGCTTGATGAGAAAACTGCTGAAGTGCGTTTGACGCGATGGGTTCGCTTCGTGAACCTTCAACATCCGGATGGGGACTCAGGGATTCGTCGCGATGGAGTACACGATGGCTACGATTACGATTCCTCTTCTCCCAGAAGTCGAAGCGTGCCTTGAAGGGCTGAAGGCTCGCATTCGGAAATACGTGTTGTGGGAGGGACTCGCACTCGCGGTTGTTGTGGTCGGGTTGTTCTTTTGGGTCAGCCTGGGATTCGACTACGCGGTGTTTTCGGTGCGGCATTTGGAGCCGCCGCGGTGGTTGCGAGTCGGGATGGATTTGGTGGTGCTCGGCGGGTTGGCGGTGGTGGTGCTGCTGATTGTGTTTCGAGTGTTTCGCAGCTTTCGCGCGAAGTCGCTGGCTCTGTTGTTGGAGAAGCGATTTCCGGAATTGGGCGATCGGCTGGTGACGGCGGTGGAACTCAGCGAGCAGCCGGAATCACGCACCGCGCTGACGTCGGCGATGTTGGAACAGACGGTACGCGATGCGACCGCCGCGCTGAAGAATCTCGATCTCGGTTTGGTCTTCGATCGGCAGCCGCTGCGTCGAGCGGTTTCAGCGGCGGGTGTGTTGTTTGTGTCGCTGGTCTCGTTCGCAGTCATGAGCCCCGAAGCCTTCGGGAGATGGCGTGCGGGATATCTCGAACTCAAGGACGAGTATTGGACGCGGGAATTCGGACTCGTCGCGACGGTGCTCGCCGAGCCGGGAGACCGCGTGAAGCAATTCAATGCAGCCGGCGAGTACAAGCATCCGCGCGGCAGCGATCTGACATTGCTGTTCGACGTTCCGGTGGGAAAGAAAATCCCGGATCGCGTCGAGCTGACCTATCGTCTGTCGAACGGTCGTGGTTACGGCCGAGCGACTTGTTTCTCGGCGGGCGAGCGGCGATTCAAACACGCGATTGATGACTTGTTGGAAGACGCCGACTTCTGGGTGACGGCAGGGGACTACACGAACCGCGAGGCGTATCGCGTGCGAGTCGTTGAGCCGCCGCGAGTCGATTCGCTCGTGGCCGAGTGCCTGTATCCGGAACACACGCGTCGGCAAAAGCTGGACGACGAAACGGGCAAGCCGATTCGTGAACCGATCAGTGCGCAGGGAACTCAGATGTCGCTGCCTATCGAGACCGACTTTCTGTTGCGTGCGAAATCGAACAAGCCGCTCGTGCGAGCGCGGCTGCAATTTGGAACGCACGAGCTGACGTTGTCTCCGACGGAAGCCTCGCTCGTGACGCAGTCTGCTGACGGTCAGGCCGACACCGTCGAACGAATTCCGGTGGAACAAGCGGCGAAGTTCTTTGACGCCGAGCGGCGCGAGATCACGGTTCCGTTTGTGCTGACAGAATTGGCGACGTCGGCATCGCGCGGCCGTTTTGAAACGTTGAGCACATCGCTCGGCAAGCCGTTTGTTATGCCGCCGGATGTCGCGTTACGTATCTTCCTGGAAGACACCGACGACATCGTGGGAGCCGAACCCGCTCGCATTACGATTCACGGAATGGCCGACACTGCACCGAGCGTCCAAGCCGAACTCAAAGGGATCGGCACGTCGATCACACGCAAAGCAGAGATTCCGGTTGCCGCGTTGATCACGGACGATTACGGCATTCGCGACGTGCGGTTCGAGTTCACGTTGGATGACAAACAGCCGTGGGACTCGCGTCCGCTGTCCCGTTCACCGCAGTCGGAGCCGCGCGAATTCCGGCTGCAATCGGGCGACAACGATCCGACGGAACGCTTCGAAGTTCTCAAGATGGATCTCAACGTGGGCCAGAAACTGACGCTCTCGGTCGTTGCCGAAGACGCCGATGTCCTCACCGGGCCGCACATTTCTCGCGGGCAGAAATTCACCTTCAAGGTGGTCAGCAGCGAAGAGTTGCTGTCGGTGCTGTATCAGCGCGAACTCAACCTGCGGCGGCGGTTCGAGCAGATCATTACCGAGGTCAAACAAGCTCGCACCGACTTGATTCTGCATCGCTCAAAAGCGGACGAGGCGGCGAAGAAACCGGCGGCGGAAAAGTCGAAAGCCGCCGAGTTGATGACCGCCGTCACCGCCAGCGTGATCCGGTCGCTGCACGGCATTCGCAAGAATGCGACGGAAACGACGTCCGTCGAAGAGTCGTTCCGAGACATCCGCGAAGAGCTGATTAACAACGCGGTTCACACGCCGCAGATGTTGGATCGAATTGACGAGAAGATCGTAAGACCTCTCCACGCGATTAACTCGGGTGACTATCCTGACGTCGATGAAGCGCTCGGTGCGTTGAAGGTAATGCTGGATGACGGTCGCGATCCGCTGCCGGGGCTGGACGAGACAATCGCCCGCGTCGGCACAATGCTCGACCAAATGGACGCCATCCTGAAAGAAATGCAGCGGCTGGAAACATTTCAGGAGGCGGTCGAGTTGCTGAAGTCGATCATTGATCAACAGAGCCAACTCGAAGAACGGACCAAGTCCGAACGCAAGAAACGCCGCATCCAAGAGCTGAAAGGGCTACAGGATGAATAAGGCCACGATAAATTTGAAATCTCAAATCTCAAATCTCAAATCTCAAATCTCAAATCTCAAATCTCAGATTTCAGATTTCCAATCTCCAATCTCCGATCTCCAATCTCCAATCTCCAATCTCCGATCTCCAATTTCCAATTTCCAATTTCCAATTTCCAATTTCCAATTTCCAATCGCCCTTCTTCTGGCGATGCTTCTGTCAGCGGTCGCGTTTGCGCAGGACTCTGCTCCGCCGCCTGCCGCGAGCAAGCCGAATCTCGCGAACGATCAAGATGCGATCCGGGCTCGCTACAAGCGGTTCAATCTCACGCTGCAACAAATGGCGGAGATCCTTCGCAAGCAAGATCCCGAACGAGCGGATTTGCTTTTTCGAGCCCTCGGCAAATCGCAGGAGACTCGCATCGACGATCAGATGAGTTTGATCCTCTCGCTACTCAACAAAGAACAGCCGCAACTGGGCGAAGCGATCGAGCGGCAAGAAGAGTTGCTTGAGCAGCTCAAGTTGGTACTGGAGTTGTTGCAGTCGGAGGATCGCCGCAGCGAAATCGAAAAGGAAAAGCTGCGGCTGCAAGAATTGGTCAAGGACATCAACAAGCTGCTCGGCAAAGAGAAGGACATTCGCGCCGGAACCGAGCGTGGTGACGATGCGAAGAAGCTTGCCGAAAAGCAGGCCGAACTCGAAAAGCAGACTGACAACCTCCAGAAAAAAGTCGAACGCCAAGACGCTGAGAAGAATGGCGAGTTGCCGATCCAGAAGTCGCAAGCGAAACCGTCAGACAAATCAAAAGGTGACAAGCCTGACTCCGACGGCAAAAAGCCAGATGACAAAAAGGACGACGGGAAAAAGCCACCGGAGGAAAAGAAGCCCAACGAGGGTGAAAATCCGGATGACAAAGACCAGAAGAAACCCGAAGACAAGAACGGCGAGAAGTCTCCGACCGACAAGCCGAAGGACGGTTCAAAACCGCCGATGCCCGGCGACAAAGGGAAGCCGAAAGAGGGTTCTCAAGACAGTCCGCCGATGCCGCCTCAAGAGGGTCAGCCACCGAAAGAGGGCGAGCAACCGGAAGGTGATCCGCAACCAGACCAAAAACAGCCTGACTCGAAGAAGCAACAGACGCCCGGTCGCAAGGAGTTGGAACAGTCGCGCGAGTCGATGAAGCGGGCGCTCGAGGAACTGAAGGACAAGAAGCGTGACGAGGCGTCGAAGGAACAGGACGACGCGATTCGCAAGCTGATCGAAGCAAAAGACAAGATCGAAGAGATTCTGAGACAACTCCGCGAAGAAGAGCAAAAGCTGATGCTCGCCACGTTGGAAGCTCGCTTCAAGAAAATGCTGGCGATGCAGCTCATGATTTATCACGACACGGTGCGGCTCTCGAAAGCCGGTGATGCGGAGAAGAGTTCGGCGCAGGCCCGCGCGATCAAACTCGCTCAAGACGAAAGCGAGATTGCGATCGAAGCAGAGAAGACATTGATCATGCTGAAGGAAGAAGGCTCGTCGATCGCGTTCCCTGAAGCGGTCAGCGGTATCCGCCACGACATGCAATCGTTGGTCGGTTGGTTGCGCGAGGCGCAAGTCGGCGAGCTGACACAGGCGGTCGAGAAGGATGTGATCGAGGCTCTGGAAGAACTTGTCGAAGCGCTTCAGAAAGAAATGGAAAAGGCGGACGACGCGAAGAAGAAGCAACAGCAACAACAGCAGCAGCAACAACAGGACGGAGATGAAAAGCCGCTGGTCGATCAACTGGGTGAGCTGAAGATGCTGCGCTCGTTGCAATACCGAGTGAACCGTCGCACGAAACAACTCGGACGATCCTTCGACGGCGAACAAGCTCTTAAACCGGAGGTCGTTCAACAACTCCACGATCTCTCTGGCCGGCAGTCGCGCATCCAACAAGCGACGTCGGATCTCGTGAAGGGAAAGAACAAATGAAAACGAAGGCCAAGATTGGTCGTTGGTTATTGGTCGTTGGTCATTGGTCATTGACTGCGACGCTATTGATGACGGTATTTGTTGTGGGGGGACGAGCGGCAATCGGTGCGGATGATGTGTTCGCGCCGCCGGGTGCGGCGGATGTGCGGACGAAGGTGACGCAGTGGGTCGTCGAACGCGGCGTGACCGACAAGGCGATCCTCGAACGGATCGCCCAAGAGTGGGCGTTCGGCGACATGAGCCTCCCTGCCGAAGAGATCTTTGACCGAGTCATCCGCAGCCTAATGCTGGCTGATGCCGACGCTCGCAAAGTTGTCGATGCCTGTCGCGAGGCGACGCCGATTGCCTCGTGGCCAAACGATGTGATCCCGCTGACCGATTCGATGAGCGAGTTTGCTCGGCAGCATTTGCGGTTGTATGTCGGCCGCTTTCTGGCTCAGCGTCAGTTGTATGAAGAGGGACTGGAAGTCTTGGTTGCCGTCGATCCCAAGCAGGTCGTCGATCCGGCCAGCTATTTCTTTCAGCGAGCGATCTGCGAGCATCAACTGCTGAAGAAGTCCGACGCACTCAAATCACTCGGCCTGTTGTTGAACAACACGCAGAACGTCCCCGCTCGCTACACGGCGGTCGCGACGTTGATGCGGCATGACCTTGAACAATTGCGTGAAGCCTCGCTCGGCGAAGTGGCCAAGAAAATGGCGGACGTCGAACGGCGTTTACAACTCGGACGTGGCGGTGAGAAAACGCAGAAGGTCGAAGAGGAAATCATCGAGTCGCTCGACGAGATCATCAAAAAGATCGAGCAACAACAAAGCTCTGGCGGAGGTGGAGGCGGACAAGGTGGCAACCAAAATGAATCCGGCGGTCCCGCCAACGACAGCTCGGTGAAGGGTGCGAAAGCTCCCGGCGAAGTCGATAAAAAAGACATCGGCAACAAAGCCGGCTGGGGCACGCTCCCGCCCAAACGAGCGACCGAAGCCAAGAACGTCATCAACCGCAACTTACCGTCCCACTATCGCAAAGCGATCGAGCAGTATTTCAAAAAGCTGGCCAACCGCCCGGCGGGCAAAGAGTGAATGATCAAGAAGTCTTGGACAATTCGTTGGATCGCTTTATTGATCATGGTGACGGTGATTGTCGGTGGCTTCGTATGGTTTTCTTCTACAAGCAACCGTGTTGAGATTCTGAATCGCTACGTAGCGTGGAAACAGATTGACACGACAATGTTGGCGTCAGACATCTGCCCCGCAGAAGTACTTGGAAAAGAACCCGAACTTGGCATCGGCGTTTATCTGGTTGAGCCGTTGTTGCCAGAAACACAAGGCTTGGTTGACCTGACTGAGTTTGAATTCGTGGTGGTGAATCGTTCGAGTCGTAATGTCAGGTATCGAGGATTTGTGGCAGATTCGTTTTCGCCCCGCTTACCGGCTGGCAGGGTAGCACCATTTTATTTGAAGTTGGTTTTCAATAGTGGCAATTGGAGCGAGGGGCACGGCAATTGGTGTGGATACGGTCTTACCGGACTACGCCTCAATGCGGGCCGTGCTGGACGCTTCAAGGCTTATCTTTCTAAAGGCGAACGCCTCGGCAAAATTGGAGTACGTTGCTACGAGATTGTTGCGGATCGTGACAAAAGGGAGTTCGTTGTCTGGAGCGAGCCATTCGGACTGGAGCCAGGAGGCACACCGTGATTGCGAATGACAATGAATTCCAAGTCACCTGTGATCGGACTCGCTTTTTTCAGACGCAGTTGGCACTCATGCGTCAAATGGAAGCTGATCCGGCCAATTATCATGCTTCGGCGTCCGGCTTCTTAGCCGAGATTGATCGGATGCAGTTAGAGGTCCGCGAGCACTTAGGCGTGCATCCACAAGAGTTGCACGCGGCCACATCTTGCCCCTTATCCATTTAGATTTCCCGAATGAGAATGAGAGTGCTGTATGCCGACTCTTTTGATGTTCAGCGTTCTGGTGTTGCTCGCGCCTCCTCAGGTGGATGTGTCTTGCCTCATTGGGGAGCCTCGATCGGGCGAATGGCGGGGGCTGACTGAGAATTCCGTCAGTCTGTCGCAAGCGGGGCAGGACGCTTCCGTGCCGTTGGGGGAAGTTTTGGAAATTCGATTTCGCCGGGATGGAGCAGCGAAGTTTGAGAAGCCGGCCTTGGTCGTTTCGCTGTGGGATGGATCGACCCTGAGCGGAACGCAGATCACCTTGGCTGGCAAGAAGGTGGAACTCACCTCTCCGGTGTTGGCTCAGGTTTCGTTGCCGCAGTTGGATGTGGCCGGGATTCGTTTTGCGGATCGACTGACGGCGGTGGACGATCAATGGAACAAGCTCACGGAGAAGGAACGGAAGTCGGATTTGCTGGTGATCCGCAAAGAAGAGGTGCTCGATTTTCTCGACGGTGTCTTCGTGGAACTGACCGAGAAGTCGGTGAAGCTCTTGATCGACGGCGAAGAGGTTTCGATCAAGCGCGAGAAAATTTTCGGGTTGCTGTTCGCTCCTCGGCAGGGTGCGTCGAAAGCTCCAACCGTTCGTGTGGAATTGGGCAACGGGGATGTTTTGATGGCGGCGAGCGTTTCCGGTTCGGGTGACGGGCTGAAGGCTCGGTTGGTTTCGAAGGTTGAGGTTCCGATTCCGGTGGAGCAGATCAAGTCGATTGATTTGAGTCAGGGGAAGCTGCGGTATCTGTCGCAAATGGAACCGCGCGAGGTGAAATACACGCCGTACTTCGACACGACCTGGGAATATCGCCGCGACACCAACATGGACGGCGGCCCGCTGCGACTGGGGAGCAAAATTTATGCGCGCGGGTTGTGCGTGCATTCAAAGACTCAGTTGAAGTATCGGCTGGGGGGCGAGTATCGCCGGTTGCAGGCGGTGGTCGGGATCGATCACTTGGTCGCGTCGAACGGCTACGCCGATTGCCGGTTGGTTATTCAAGGGGACGGCAAGACGCTGTTTGAAGCGGACGTGAAAGGGAAAGACGCTCCGCAGCCGATCGATTTGGATGTGGTCGGTGTCGTGTCGCTGGATGTGCTCGTCGATTTCGGCGGTAACTTGGATATCTCCGATCATCTCGATTTGGCCGACGCGAAGCTGGTGAAGTAGCTCGTTTGCCGACTGCAGGAATCCCTCATGTCTGACGTTGTTGAGCAAGACATCGAACCGCTCGAACCGGACAGCGATTACGACGGTGCGTGGAAAGAGGCGTTGCGGGAGTACTTTGAGCTGTTCTTGCGAGACTACTTTCCGGCGACGCACGAGCTGATTGATTGGCGCGTTGAACCGGAATGTCTCGACAAAGAGATCACTCAAGCCTTGCCGCAGCCCGGTCAACGCAGCCGGTTCGTGGACCTGTTGGCCAACGTGCGATTGCTCACCGGAGAGGATCAGTGGATTCTGCTGCTCGTCGAGGTGCAGAC
>JANNDA010000738.1:0-8271 GCA_031387195.1 Planctomyces sp.
GGGGTGGCGTCAGCCCCCCGGTTCTGCAATGAACACACCGGTGGGCTGACGCCACCCCACTCGCCAGGATCGGTAATTCTGTGAGTCCGCGGAGGAGCATCTGGAGTCGCATGTCCGAAGTCCTGAAGAGTACGATCAAGCCAGAGGTCGATTCAAAACCTCATTTGTTTGTCTGAGGACGGCATGTCGGACGTTAGCTTCAGCGACCCGCGAACTCAATTTACAGCACGTTACCCGTCGAGCACGTGGGAATGCTGTTCGTTAGAAGATGCTCCGCAATGCTTCGTGTGGGCTTGGTTCAAACCAACTCACGTGCCGCAAGGATTGATCCTCTCGGTCCCCGATGAGACGTTTCAGGCGCAGGCGGCTTCGAGTTTGCTGACATTGCGAAATCTGCTGAGGTCGGCGGGGCTTGATGCTCGTTGCGCCGCGATGTGGTCGGTCTATGGTGTCGGCTACGACGCTCAGGGCGGGGCATCACCACTTCTGGACCAACCAATCCCTCTTCCTGCTCCCGGCATCGATCGAAGCATCGTGGTCTACATTCAACCGCCGCTGGCGATGCCGGCTCCGGTCGCCAACACCATGCCGACACAAGTCGAGTCGGGGAGTTCCGCAGAACTTTACGAGCGTATCGGCACTGACTGGAATGCCTGCCTGCAGTTGGAAAAAGAATTGGACTCGATGCGCAAGCAGCTTTCGGCGATGGCCGGAAAACTTAACTCGTTGAACCGCGATCTGACTCCAGAAGAAACACTGCACGCCGCGCGACAAGACCAAGACGACTGGAAAGACGCCCGCCGCTGGTTGCGAGAGGCGTCTGGAAAACTCTCTCGATACATCAAAGAGTGCGACGTCGGCGACACCGTTTACGTCGGTAAGAAGAAATGGTTCGTGCAGATCTACCAACAAGTCATCGTGCCACGTCAGCCGCATCCCGGACTGGAGCAAGTTCGCCAAGAATTCGAGGCTCATCGCAAGACGCTGCAAACGCTCGTCAACACCATGAAAGCAACGCACTCCTCAGCCGGGCAAGACGGCGAGCGGCGAGCTCAGCAAGTCCTTTCGCGAATTGCCGCGAAGACTGCGGCGGTACGAGCAAAACGCTGAAACAAATCAGATAGGCGATTGACGCCCAATGGCACTTACTTGAGTAAGCGGTACGGCGCGAGCCGTCCGGTTGAAGCGAGATCAAACTCGACACAACCGGGCGGCTTGCTCCGCTCCGCTACTCGCCCGACTCTAAAGTAAGTGCCATTGGGCTGACGCCGTCCCGCTCGCCTTTGTTGTTTATGGGTTACTGTCGCACGATGACCAACACCGTCGTCTCCGACACCACCGGCCATCGTCCTCCCTTCATCGCAGTCGCGCGTATTTGAATCGTTTGCTCGCCGACCAGCTTCGGATCGTTGGCCAGCTTCACAACGAATGTCGCTTTACTGCGGTCGGCCTCAAGCACGATCGGTTCGCCGGAGATCAGACCGGTTTGTGATTCATCGGGCATCAGCGTGACCCGAATCGGTTCCTTCAGATCCGTCGTCAACGACAGCGTCAGCGGAATGCGGATTTCGCTGCCGAGTGCTGCCGACATTTCTCCGGCTGTGTGACTGAGCTTCATCATCGCGCCGTCCGGAAGGATGCCGAAGCGGAGTTCCTGACGTTGCAGCAGCGTGCGCACTTTTCCTTTCGGATCAGCCAGTTTGACCGACCCGTTGAGAATCATCCGGCTGGTCTTCGTGGTCTCCATCCATTCGGGGCAGAAAATCGGATACTCGACGCGCTTCGCATCGGCGGGGACGAGAAACTCATCGCTGGCAAGTCCCTGTCGATGCCGTTGCTGCTTCGCGGTCATCTCCAGCGTGACTTCACCGGCGAAGCCTTCGAGCCGTTCAATCTGCATCGGGAAAAGATGTGTGCTCCCGCGATGGACCTTGCTGACATCATCGAGTCCTTCCGGAGTCAGCTTGATCCGTGGCTTCATCGTGGTCGCGAGCAGGACCGTTCCGACCGATCGTGTCACCATTTGGTCGCCGATCTGCGGAGTCGCCGTGACCGCACACAACACCGCATTCGTCGGAGCATCCGCCGCGCAGGTGAGGTCGATCGCGAGATCATTCTTTCCCTCAGCGATGACCAGATCCGCCGGCGCAGTGACACCCTCGGGCAAGGCGGACAACTTAATCGGGATCGGTCCCTTGAAGCCGCCAGTACGAGTTGCTTTCAACGCGAGCTTCACCGGGCCGCCCAGCGGAACGCTCAATTGAACTGGCAACGTCACATCAAAATCTTCCTGCGGAGACGTGATGCTCAGCCGATAGTTCGCAGCGCGAGTACCGCTCTTCCCCGAACGATCGGTGACGATGAGCCGGTACGTCCCGTCCGCAGGAACCGCAAACGTCAGTTCCGGATCGGTGGTCCCAGTCGCATCGTCATTCGTCGCCACTTGCTTGCCGTCCGGCCCCAGCAGACTGAGTTCCAAATCGAGCGGCGAGCCGAGCGACCGAGCTTGAGCGCTGATTTCCCACGTCTCGCCCTTCTTCAACGTGACCGAGTGCTGATCGGACCCGAAGCGAGCGGCGATCGAACCCGTCACCGCACCGGGAACATTCAAGATCGACTCACCCGCCGCCGGCTTGAGTTGCTCCGCGACATCCGAGAGTTGCAGCGTCACTGGTCGCGCCGTGCCCCACGGAGTTTCGACGGAGTACGCGAAAGTTTTAGCCTCGGCCGCAGCGGGAAACGTCACGTCGCGAGTCACCGACTCCAGCTTGTCACTTCCCGTCGCCAGTCCGATCCCGACGAACTCGACCGACCGCGCCTCACCGCGCCGCCCTGCCGCCGGATACGCCGCGAGCACTTGCGGACCCGGACTGATCTGCAAGCGATAGACGTAAGACCGATCCCCTGCGAAGTCGAGATCATGCAGACTCAGTTCGTACTTCATGTCGGCCTGAGCGTGCAGTGTCACGGTGAGGTCGCGGCCTTCCGTGTCAGCCGCATCGAGCACCATTCGGCCGCTCGCATCGCGGACTTTCAATATCCCGTGCAGCGGCGAATTCAAACGCCGAGCGAACAACTCAATCGTCACCGGTCCCGTCTTCGGTGTGCTGAATTGGTAGCGGTCGATCTCCTCGATGCGCCGAATCTGTCCCGACACGGTCACGGGCAACGTCGGCAACACCTGAGCCGACTTCCGCTTCGCATCCTCAACAACCTCCGGTCCCCCGCCGACCTGCAACAGTCCCACCGGAGAGGCTCCGTTCGCGTTCGCCGCTTGCCAACGAATCAGCCCTGGCAACACATCGGCCGGGATCGTCAGTCGCGCGGAAAACTCGCGAGCACATGGCCACGCCGGCCCGCGTCCTTTGGCCCCGAACCAATAGGGCGGTTCCGGCACCAGCACTGGCGACGGCAGCCCGATCAATTCCAATTTGATCCGCGGGTCATGCACCAAAAGCTGCATGTCCGGCGTCCAATCGTAGCCGCCGAGGATTACGTCAACCGTCGTCCCCGCTTGCCCCCCCGACGGGTTCATGAAGCCGATCTCCGGTACAAGCTGAGCACTCGCGTGCGAAGTGAAAAGCACAATCACGGCGAACAGCAAACCGCGATAACCCACACGCGGTAAGCAAGCCGGAGGCTTGTCAGCCATTAGCCGGGGGTTGAGCGCAGCGACACCCCCGGAAAGCGGCCTCACGAAACGCTGCACCCCGGTAGGGGTGCCAGCAACGGACTTAATCAAGGTAGCGTTCATCGAATTCAATCCCTGCTCTCTGCAACAACTCGATCAACTCTTCGCGAAAAGTTTTGACCCGATGATGTTCGGCTTGCTTGGAAATGTATCGCTTCACGGACGGACGAGACGGTGCGCCAACCGTGAAGGCGGGGTAACCATCTTGCCATCCAAATGTCTTATCCCCGATTTGCTCGTGAACCCAAATGGACGATACCTTCTTCAGTTCTCGCATGAAGTCGCACATCTTGTGAGTCGCCTTCAATCCAACCAGCAAATGCACGTGGTCTGCGACTCCGCCAACACCTTGCGAAACTCCATCCAAGCCATTGACCGTACCGCCGAGATACTCATGAAGCCGAGTTCGCCATGAGTCAGCGATTGACGGTGTACGATTCTTTGTGCTGAAGATGATGTGGTAGTGCAGGCTCAAGTAGGTCGAGGACATGGCGACAGCACTTCTTTGCTGCGACCCGGCTGGGGTCGGACTATTTCGGAAATTGCTTTCCGGGGGTGTCGCTGCGCTCAACCCCCGGCTAATGGCTGGTAAGCCTCCGGCTTAGCTTGAAGAAAGCATCGACTACGCGATCAACCCTGGAATCAACTTCCCACCGTTGACGATCGGCACGGGACGACCGAGCGGGTCCGGATACTCCTTGTCGGAGTCGATGCCGAGCAGAGTATGAATCGTGCGGAGCAGATCCGAGATGCTCACCGGGTCGCTGATCGGAGCGGCGGCTTGTTTGTCCGTCTCGCCGATGATTTGGCCCGGCTTGACTCCGCCACCGGCGAAGAGGATGCACTGCGCCATCGACCAGTGATCGCGGCCCGCTTGCGCGTTGACGCGCGGAGTGCGGCCCATTTCCCCCATCATCACGACGAGCGTGCTGTCGAGCAGACCGCGTTGCTCAAGATCCATGATGAGTGCGGCGAACGCCTTGTCCGCTGGCGGAATCAGATCCCCTTGCAGGCTTGGGAAGCAGTTGAAATGCACGTCCCAACCGGGACCGTCGATGCCGACAAAGCGACAACCCGCCTCAACCAAACGGCGTCCGAGCAACGCGGACTGACCGATTTGAGTCATGCCGTAAGACTCGCGGACGTTGACCGGTTCCGACTGAATGTGAAACGCCTTGCGAGCGGCGGGGGACGTGATGAGGTCATACGCCTTTGAGTAATACGTACTCATCGCCGCCGCTCGGCCGATGCGCGGACGACGTTGTTCGAGTCCTGCAAGCAAGCGTTGACGCAGTTCGCTGCGCTGTTCTGAAAGACCTTCCACACGGCCGAGGTCTTTGACCTCAAAGTCCGGTTGGCTGGGGTCCGCTTCGATCACGAACGGAGCGTACTCCGCCCCGTAAAAGCCCGGTCCACCCGCCGACATGTGATGCGGCATGTTGATGTAGGCGGGCACGGTTCCGCTGGAACCGAGTTCGCGTCCGACGATCGAACCGAGCGATGGAAACAGTTCATTCGTCGGGATCGGATGCTCGCCGTCCGCGAACGTCGGTCGGCGGCCGGTCATGACGTAGTGGTAGCCGGTGGAATGCCCGTTGTCGTTGTGGCTGTGGCTGCGGACGACGGTGAACTTGTCATTGATCTTCGCGCACTCTTTGCAGTGCTCAGTGAAGATGACTCCGGGCAACTTAGTCGCGATGGGATTGAACGGCCCACGAATCTCGCTCGGCGCATCCGGCTTCGGATCCCACATGTCCTGCTGAGGAGGCCCACCTTCTAAAAAAATGAAGATGCACGCCTTGGCTTTGGCGTTTCGTTGCTGCTCAGTCCCCTTGCTGGCCTCTTCCGCTTGAAGTAACTGCGGCAACGTCAGGCCGCCGAACAAGCCGGTGGCTCCCAGTCTCAAAGTTTGCCGACGAGTGATGCCGTCACAGAAGCGGTGACCAACGGAAGGAAATTGAAAATTGAACATGACACAAACTCCAGTTCTCATGAGTTATTTTGTCGGCCGTTGAAACGTACCAGCATCGAACAACTGACGCACGGACAATTGAAATCCTGGCAACACCGAGCTGCCTTCCAACGTGTCTTCTTCGGTCAGCGTCTGAAAATCTTCCTCGGACGTGTAAACGCGAACGACTCTTTCCTTCGGGTAGACATACCACACGAGTTCAACACCCGCTGTGAAGTAGTCTTTGAGTTTTCGTGCCATCTCCCCGCGCGTGTTACCACGGCTGATAACCTCAACTGCGAGGCTCGGCACCCAGTCCGGCATGGGTGTGTCCGGATCGGCCTCAGCGGGGATGTTGTCCCACGAAATGAACGCCACGTCGGGAAAGCGGATCTGATCGTCTTCAATTGTGTATGGCCCATCTGCTCCGGTCAGAATGCCAAGGTTGTTGACCTCAAGATAGTTTCCGATTAATCGAGCGAGCACTAACGTCAGTCGCGATTCACGCTGCCCCATAGCCTTCTCCACCAACACGCCGTCCACGAGTTCGCATAGCCGCGTTGGTTCGCCGTCGCATAACCGTAACACATCGCTCGGCATTGCCGTGCCAGGCGCGGGGCGAGCCAAAATTCGTTCCGGAGGAACGTCGCCCAACCGGTGGAGCAAGTCCGCCAACGAGTCTGATTGTGGAAAAGTCGCGATCATTAACAGTCCCCTTTGGGAGTGCGGTGAATCGTCATGTCATTAGCTAGGCGGTGATCCACGAGCGGTTATGGCATTTCGCGCATCAACGATTATTGGTTGTAAAGGAACTCTTTCGTATTCAACACCGCCCAGAGCATATCTTCGACCGCTTGATGCCGGCTCGCTCCGGCGGCTGCGAAGGCGGAGGCCACCAGTGTTTTTTCTTCGGCGGTGGGGAACCGAGTCAGCGTGCTCAGGTAGATTTCATCGGTGATTTCGTCATTCGTTCGCGACGAATCGGCGAGTTGGCGGACCAATCCTTTGCGATGGCCGATCTTGGCATTCACTTCCGGGGAATTGAGCAGATGCAACGCCTGTGAGATGCTCGGCTCGTTGCTCCGTTCGCATTCGCAAACCGTGGCTCGAACGGGGCGGCCGAAGATGCGGAAGAAGTAGGACGGCATCCGGTTGTCCCAAACCTGGATCGAACGAACTCCCTCCGGCCAGCCGTTGAACTTTTCCGGAACGCCGGTCGTCTGGCTGATTGCGTCGAGCAGTACTTCGGCGGGCATCGCTTTCGGGAACGCGTGTGAAAAGTGCTGGCGGTCATCTTTGTTCGCGTCGCTCGTGACGGAACTGAGTTGATAGACCCGCGACATCAACAACGTGCGTGTGAACGCTCGCAGGTCATAGCGGACTTCTTTGAGGTGCGCTTCGAGCGCGGCCATCAACGGTTCGTTGGTCGCGGGGTTCGTGACTCGGATGTCGTCGATCGGCTCGACGAGACCGCGGCTGAGGTAATGAGCCCACAGTCGATTAGCGATCGCTTTCGCGAAGAACGGGTTCTCCGGTGACGTGATCCACGTGGCCAGAACTTGTCTTCGATCCGAGAGGCCAGTGAAGTCCGCCGACTTTGCACCGAGCGCTCGCGCGGGGACGAGTTCGCCTGTCCGCGGATGCTTTTGATCGACCCCCGCCTTCGCCAGGATCGCCTCGGTTCCGTCGGGAAGTTTTTTGACCGCGACGCCGCTGAAGAACCCGGCGAGCCCTGCGTAGTCGTCTTGGCTCCAGCGTTCGGAAGGATGATGGTGGCATTGAGCACATTCGATCCGCACGCCGAGAAACAATTGGCTGACCGCTCGGCTGGCGACTTCCGGCTGATCGAGCGATTTGAAAAACGCGACCGGACTTTCGCTCTGCACTGGACCTTGAGCCGTCAGAATCTCGCGGACCATTTCGTCGTAAGGCCGATTCGCCGCGAACTGCTTTCGCAGCCAGCGGTTCATCCCGACGGTTCCTTGCGGCGTGATCTTGATCTTGTCCGCCTTGAGCAGGTCGGTCCATTTCATCGCCCAATAGTCGGCGTATTCCGGCCGTTGCAGCAATTCATCAACCATTCGGCCGCGTTTGTCCGCCGCTGCGTCGGTCAGAAATTTCCGAGCCTCCGTCGCTGTCGGTAGCGTGCCGATGACGTCGAGGTACGCGCGGCGCATAAAGGCTGCGTCGTCGATCGAGTCGCTTGGCGGAATCCCCAGCCGAGCCAATTTGTCCCACACATGCTTGTCGATGAAGTTCGTTTCGGGCGGACGAGCGAACGTGCTCCCCGGTCGAGGCAACGCGACACGGCAGACGGCGACATGTCCGAGATACCGCACGAGCACTGCCGCTTCACCCGGAACATCGCTCGCCTGCAACAGCCCGCGCGAATTCGCCTCGGCGATGTGCGGAGCGTTCGAGATGTAATCCGCTTCCACGGTCGCACAACGGCGGCCTCCTTTTTCGTCGATCGTCGTGACTCGCAACTGCTGAGTCCCGTTTGCGGCGATGACCACGAGCGCCGGTTCAACCTCAATCGAAACGATCTGCGATTCTGAATTAGGCGAGCGGGGCGGCGTCAGCCCCCCGGTTGTTTCTGGACTGGTGGCATTCACCGGGGGGCTGACGC
>JANNDA010001198.1:0-4401 GCA_031387195.1 Planctomyces sp.
TTGCGCGTCGTGCTAGTTTCTTCGTGAGTCAGCCATGTCCTGTGTTCGACACATCCGATTGATTGCGGTCCTGCTGAGCGGGTTCGTGGCGATCGGCATTTCGTCTCAGGTTGTGTCAGCTCAACTCTCACAGACGGCAAAAAACAGACGGGTGTTCGCGAACCTGCAAGACCAACACCAAAAAGCGTACGACCGATTCTCGGAGGCGTTGGAGCGAATCGCTCAGACCTGCGAGGAGCGAAATCTCAACGTGATCGCGATGCAGATTCGCCGTATGGCTCAGCCGGTTGACCCGGACATCTTGCGATTTGAACCGCTGCCGCGCGACGTGCAGCCGCCGATCCCATCCGACTTGCCCGATGAGGAACACGAGTGGCGGACGCAACTGCGCGACCATCGCAAAGAGTATGCGAAGCAGCTCGACTTGCTGGCTCAGCAAGCGGTGAAGAGCAAGTTTCCGAGTTACGCCTTTCAACTGATTCGCGAAGCGGTGCTTCACGATTCGGATCATGAGCGAGCCCGACGATTGCTCGGCTACGTGCGATTCAAAGACGAATGGGTCTCGCCGTTTGAAAAGCAGAAGCTCGAAAAGAAAGAAGTCTGGACCAAGCAATTCGGTTGGTTGCCGACGGCCTATATCGTTCGGTATCAGCGCGGTGAGCGGCTTTATCGCGGTACTTGGATGTCCGCGAAAGACGAAGCGGCGGTTCGGCAAGACTTCCGCAATGCCTGGGAGATTCGGACGGAACATTATCTCTTGAAGACCAATCACAGTCTGGAACGGGGCGTCGAATTGGCCACCGCACTGGAAGAGTTTCACCAATTCTTTCAGCAGACATTTGCGGCATTCTTCAATAGCCCCGATCAACTTCAAAAACTGTTCGCGAGTTCGACCATCGCGAAACGCGCGTTGCAAGTTCCCTTCGAGGTCCGTTTCTTCCAGTCACGCGACGAATACTTGGCGAGGCTCAAGGGGCGGTACAAGGGGGAGATTCTGGCCCTCAGTAACGGCGTGTACGACACCGACGATCGCATCGTCTACAGCTTTGAAAACCCGGAACTCGCGGCGGAAACGACGATGTATCACGAAGCGACACATCAGTTGCTCGCCGCGCATCTCAAGCCGAGTCCACTGATCGCCAGTCGCGCGAACTTCTGGCTGATCGAAGGTTTTGCCTGCTACATCGAATCGTTTCAACGTCAGAACGAACGTGTCTCGCTCGGCGATCCCCGAGCCATTCGTTTCGCCACGGCACGCGAGCGGTTTTTGAAAGACGGCTATTACATGCCGCTGGAAGAATTCACCCAATTGGGTAAAGACGAGTATCAAGCTCACCCTCGATTGCAGAATAATTACAGTCAGGCCGCAGGAGTCGTCCATTTCTTCATGCACTTCGAGGGTGGCCGATATCGCGACGACTTGATCGAGCACTTGCGACAAATTTATCAACAAGCCGAACGAGGTAGCCGTGTCGAAACGCTCGCAGAACAAACCGAGACCGACTTCAAAGTGCTCGACCGGCAATACGGAGAATTTACCCAAGCGTTGTCACAAGCGTTGCAGGAGCCATTCGCTCCGCAGCCGTGAGCGGCACGATCCTTCCGAAAAGTAACCCGAAGGGTCAGCGAGGGCGGGCGCTCCAGAAAGTCATGAATTCAGTATCCTGTGAAGCGTTCGCCCTCGCTGACGCTTCGGGTGACATGTCTAACTCCCCTCGCTGACGCTTTGGGGTTATTTTCACGACAAGAGCCTGACTATGTCCAAACAACTTTTCTTACTGTGGTCCGTTGTCGGCGTGGTGTTGATCGCTGGATGTTCTCAAAGCCAGTCAGCGGTCAATTCTTCGAAGTCGGCAACGGTCGATGCCCGCTCAACTCAGGAGTCCCATACTATGAATCAGACCTCCGCTTCAGATGACAACTCCACAGAAGCCGATGCGGCACTGTTGCCGATCGCGGCCGATGATGCGGAATGGCAAAAGCGTTTGACGGCCGAACAATTCAAAGTGACGCGTCACAAAGGGACCGAGCGAGCTTTCACCGGCAAGCTGTGGGACAACCACGAAACGGGTTTGTATCGCTGCGTCTGTTGTGGTCAGCCGCTGTTTCACTCGAAAGCCAAATTCGAATCCGGCACCGGCTGGCCGAGCTTCTTCGAGCCAGTCTCGTCCGGAAAAGTGGGTGAGGTCGCCGATAAAACGTGGTTCGCCACTCGGACGGAGGTCATCTGCCGCCGCTGCAACGCGCATCTGGGGCACGTGTTTGACGACGGCCCGAAGCCGACAGGTTTACGCTATTGCATGAATTCGGCCGCGCTGACTTTTGAGAAGCAAGCCGAGAAGACTGAGCCTTAAGCGGGCGAGAAGTATGTTCCCGATCCCGACGTCACTAACCCGAAGCGTCAGCGAGGGCGAACGCTGCACCAGACTCCGAGTTCATCGCGTTGAAATGAGTCCGCCCTCGCTGACGCTTCGGGTTACATGGCTAACGACAATCAATGATGCTGCACGCGCAGATGACGTTGAGTCCAAGCCGTTCTGCGGCGGCCAGTAATTCATCACTTTCGCTGCCGGGGTTGAACCAAACTTCGCTCGGCTGACAGGCGGCGATCTCGTCCAGAAGCGTGATGCCGACTTCCGGCGGCAAATACACCGTGACTCGATCAATCGGGCGAATGGGGAGATCTCGCAGCGATTGGAATGCCGGCAAGCCTTCGATTTCGCTGGCTTGCGGGTTGATTGGGTAGACGTCGAAGCCCGCTCGTTGATGAGCCCGCACTGATTGATTGCCGTACTTCCGCCGGTCCCGGCTGGCTCCCAGAACTGCCACTGATCGAGCCATGTTGATTGTCCTTCCAAACAAAATCACGCGATAGCGCCGTAAAAGTAACCCGAAGCGCTAGCGAGGGCGGACGCTTCGGGAGACTTGGAATTCATCGTTTTGGGAAGCGTTCGCCCTCGCTGACGCTTCGGGTTACTTTTCGTTGCGGCTTCGCCGCACGATCAGATGTCGCCCGCGAAAATCGTGTTGCTGGCTTTTCGCAGGTTTCGATACAACCCGCCGTGCTTTGTTGAGTGAGAATTGTATCAGTGTGGTGTCAGAATCAGCGGTTGGGCAAACAGGAAGTTTGCTTTCGAGGTTGAAGGATCAACATGGCGACGTTTCGTGTCTCAAACGCTCGGATTGCCGGGCTGGCTGTCGCCGTTCCCGAGCAAACAACGTCGGTGGAACAATTCGCCGGTGCGGCGGACTTTGAGGCGATTCAGAAAATCAGCGCAAGCCTCGGCATTCAGCAGCGACCGACCGCGCCGCGTGAACTTTGTGCGTCTGACTTATGCGCGGCGGCGACTGAGCGATTACTTCAGCGAACTGGCTGGGAGCGAGAGTCGATCGACGTGCTCGTCTTTTTGTCGCAGACGCCGGACTACGTGTTGCCGGCAACGGCGTGCGTCTTGCAACAGCGCCTGGGACTTAGCACGAACTGCGCGGCGTTCGATGTGAACTTGGGTTGCTCTGGTTTTCCCTACGGACTTTGGCTCGTGTCGCAGTTGATCTCCGCCGGTCAGATGAAACGGGGATTGCTGTTGGTGGGAGACACGCTGTCGCGCAAGGTCTCATCGCAGGATTCGGCGACGGCCCATTTGTTCGGCGATTCGGGAACGGCGACCGCAATCGAATTCGATCCCACTGCGGCCGAGATGAATTTTGTTCTGGGAACCGACGGGCGAGGTGCTCCGCATTTGATGGTGCCTGCGGGCGAATGCCGTCAACCGCACAGCGAACAGAGTCGGCAACGCACGCCGCGCGCAGATGGTGGCATTCGCAACGACGAAGAGATTTCGATGAATGGCCCAGAAGTATTTTCTTTCACGCTGAAAGAAGTCCCGGCGTTGGCTCAGCAGACGTTGCACCAGGCCGGTTGGTCGCTCGATGAAGTAGACTCGGTCGTGATGCATCAGGCCAACACGTTCATGCTGAATCATCTCGCCAAGCGAATAAAATTACCGAAAGAAAAAATGCCGCTGAGCCTGCGGGAGTTTGGCAACACAAGTTGCGCGTCGATCCCCGTGACGATGGCCGCCTGCTTGAGCGACTCATTAACGACGTCCGCACAGAAGTTGATGTTGCTCGGTTTCGGCGTCGGGTTCTCGTGGGCGGGAGCGGCTGTGACTTGTGGGCCGTTGGCTTGCGCGGACGTGATCCGAGTCGGAACAGCGAGGTTTGCGGGAGTTCTTCCACCAACTGATGCAGAAACAGACCTCGCGGGCCGGAGGGCCGCATAATGTTTAATCCAATGTCGTTGACTGGTCGGACGCTGATGGTGACCGGGGCCTCTTCAGGGATCGGGCGAGAAACCAGCGTGTTGCTCAGCCAACTGGGCGCGAAAGTGGTCTTGGTTGG
>JANNDA010001294.1:0-10453 GCA_031387195.1 Planctomyces sp.
CCAGCGCCGGATTGCCGTCCACTTCGCGGACCTGATGTCGATAACGAGCACCGATCCACGTCACCGGAACTTGCTTGTCCGTGATGTCGAACTTCCACGGCAGAGGCGGAACGACTCGCACACGAGCGACGGTCGATTTCACTCCGTCAACTTCTGCCGTGATCTTCGCAACGACATGACCTGCATTCTGCGGAGTGGAGAATTCCCCCGCATCGTTGACGGAGCCAGCACCTTCCACCGTGAACTTGGGCGTTGCTGCGGCGCTGACAGGCTGGCCCTTTGCGTTGAACAGCTTGACGTTCAGCTTCAGCGGTTCGCCCGGGTGGATCAGTGCTTCGACGGGGGTGACCTGCACCTGAGCTGTCTTTTGATCGGTTTGGGCGTCGGCCTCTTTGAGAGCCGGCGGGAGCGGATCGGCGGAGGGTTTTGTGTTGTCCTTCAAGCCGATGCAATACATCGTGTCCAACGTCGGGATGTAGACCTTGCCATGAGAGATGATCGGCGAGGCGATCATTTCGCAGCCGAAGCGGACCTGGCTGAGTACTTTGACCCCCTTGGGTGAATTCGGGTCTGGTTCCAAGATGTAGAACTTGCCAATCTCACCGACGTAGATTTTGCCGTCTCCGAAAATCGAACTGCCGAACATGATCCGACCGAGCTTGAACTTGCCGACTTCTTTCCCCTTCTTCGCATCGACGATCGACAACTGCGCCGCGTCGTCAATGTAGTAGAGGCGGCCATCGACCATCAGCGGAGCGCTGCGACCGATCGCGACTCTGGGCACCATCCAAACGAGGTTCTCCTTCGTGCTGGTGATGTCCCCTGAACCAGTCGCTTTGAATGCGAAGATCGCGCCCAACGTCGAGGGGTCATTTGCCATTTGCTCGGCGTGTCCGCCGTAGACAATGCCGTCAATCACGATCGGCGGAGTGTTGATGCCACGCGTCGAGGCATCGAATCGCCAGATGATTTTTCCCGTGCGCGGTTGAATCGCGTAAATCGAACCGTCTCCCGCTCCGGTGACAATCGCCGCTTGACCGTCGATGACTGTCAGAAAGGGAGTGCTGTAGGTCGTGTCTTCCGGACGTACCTTCGTGGTCTGGATCCAAATCGCTTCGCCCGTCGCTTTGTGGAACGCCACATAACGGTGAGCGGGAATCGCGTAGTCGTCCCAGCCGGTCATGACGCCGCTGACGATGACGAGGTCTTCAAACACAATTGGGAAATTCGTCCGTCCGCCATACGTGCTGAGGATGCCGTATTCTTCGCTCAGTGAGCGTTCCCAAATCGTCTTGCCCGTTTCACCATTGATGCACTTGCAGACGCCGCACAGTCCTTGCAGATAGATGTGTCCGGTGGTTGGATCGCCGACGACGCTGGACCAACCGACTCGCTCGGCGGGAGCATCGGTGAGAAAGAGATTGTGGATGTTCTCCCACAGGATCTTGCCCGTCGCGGCGTCCGCACAGACGACTTTCTCCCCTTCCTTGATCGTTTCCGGCTCGTGTCGGCAAACGGTGTAGAGCTTGCCGTTGAGTACGATCGGCGTGGATCGCGTACCGAGCGCATCGCTCTTCCAGACGAGGTTCTCGCCGTCATCGTCGGGGGACCAAGTCGCGGGAAGATTCTTCTCGCGGGAAACGCCGTTGCTTTCCGGACCACGCCACAGCGGCCAATCGAGCGGGTCAGCTTTCTTCCCGTCAGCGGCAACGATCGAGCCACCCAACAGAACGGAAATGGACAATAGCGCAAACCAAACGCGGAAAGCAGCTCGCATGAAAATTCCTTCAGCAGCGGACGCGAGGCGGGTCAATCCAGGCAGGCGGTGTCATTCGGCAAGACGACCAGCCAGCGAAGCCAATCGCGGGGAGGCACGATACCGACCGTGGAAACGTTGGACAAGGAAGCGGTTCAGGCTTCGCGGAACCTCCACTACTTCTTTCCTTGAGCACGCTGCTCGGCAAAAAACTCTTGCAGGATCGCTCGGCATTCCGGCTGCAAGACGCCGCCCAGGACGGTCGCTTGGTGATTCAACCGAGCGTCTTCCGTGATTTGATACAGCGTATGACACGCGCCGCCTTTGGGGTCCGTCGTGCCGTAGATCACCGTGGGAATTCGAGCCAGCACAATCGCCCCGGCACACATCGGGCAGGGCTCCAGCGTGACGTAAATCGAGCAGTCGAGCAGCCGCCACGATTCGAGCGATTGAGCGGCTTGCGTGATCGCGATCATTTCCGCATGTGCTGTCGGATCGTTGAGCGTTTCTCGCTGGTTGTAACCTTCGCCAATGATCTGCTCGTTGTGAACGACCACCGCGCCGATCGGCACCTCCCCCTCTTCAAACGCTTGCCGAGCCAACTGTAAGGCGGCCCACATCCAGCGGTCGTGAGGCTGCAAGAGATTTTCATCGGCTCGGAAATTCATGGCGATCCCGGTCAGAAAGTTTGCGGACTGAGCGTGGCAGACGATCGTATCGGTACAGCGAAAGTGTTCCCATGCCGTCGGACCTCGGTTGATGGAGACGTGTGAGGGGTGCCGATATCATGCCGCCCGCGTAGCAAAGGCTCACGGCAGGCTGTTTCAAGTTAGCACGACGCGCAAGCAAGTGGTGTCGGTCTGAACCACTCGCTGGCGCGTCGTGCTAGTAGGAAATCGAATCACAACGCACGGGAGATTGAACATGCAGAAGTGGGCCATCGGTGTGTTTGCGTCTGTGGACGCTGGTTTGGGCGTGCATTTGGATGTCGCCAAGGATCTCGGCATTTCCACAGTTCAGGTTCATGCTCCGCATCAGCACACGCGGACGACAGAAGTGGCGCAGGCGTTTCTGCAACGCTGCCGCGATGCGGGAATCACCGTGACGTGCGTCTTTGGCGGCTTCGAGGGCGAAAGCTACGCGGATATCGCGACGACCGCTCGCACTGTCGGGTTGGTACCGGAAGTGACTCGTGTCGCGCGCGTCCAAGAGATGAAGGAGATTTCCGACTTCGCAAAGCTGCTCGGTGTCGGCTGCGTCGGATTGCATATCGGTTTCGTCCCGGCGGATCGACAAGGTGCGAGCTACAAGTCGCTGCTCGAAGTGACTCGCGATCTGCTCGATCACGTCAAACACAACGGCCAGAATCTGCATTTGGAAACCGGACAGGAATCTGCTGAGCATCTGCTCGAATTCATCCATGACGTGGGTCGAGACAACCTCTTCATCAACTTCGATCCGGCGAACATGATTCTGTACGGCACTGGCGATCCGATTGACGCACTGAAGAAGGTCGGCCACTTGGTGCGCAGCGTGCATTGCAAAGACGCCAAGTGGGCAGCACTCGATCAACGGGGCACAGGCTGGGGAACCGAAGTCGCGTTGGGCGAGGGTGATGTCGGCATGGAAACATACCTCCGCACTCTGTTGTCGCTCGGCTACACCGGCCCGCTAACCATCGAACGCGAGATCGCTCACGATCCCGTTCGCCAGAAAGCGGACATCGGCCAAGCACTGCGGTTGCTGGAATCACTTCGCGCCAAGATTGGCGTGTAATGCGGGTTGGAGGCGTCTGCATTGAACGAGGCGAACCTCAACGTGCTGGCCTTCGGATTTGTGACGCCGGCCATGCTGGGCTGGTTGGCGTTGGCGGCGGCACCGGTGTTGATTCATTGGTTGTTCCGGCGGCACTATCGCGAAGTGACCTGGGCCGCGATGCAGTTTCTGCACGAGGCTGTCCGCAAGCAGTCACGCCGGACACGCTTCGAGCAGTTGTTGCTCTTGGTCGTTCGGGTTTTGGTGTTGGTCGGCATTGTGTTGGCCCTGGCTCGACCGCAGTGGGCGGGTGCTGACAAGTTGGTGAAGTCATCGCCACCCACTCTGCGAGTATTGGTACTCGATGCCTCGTTGAGCATGGGGCGTACTGCGGAAAACTCAGTACGGGGGAAAACGCTGTTCGATGTCGCCAAACGAGCGGCTCAAGAAATCGTTCAGCGAGGTGTGCCGGGTGATCGCTTGGTGTTCGCGCGGATTGCCGGTTCCGAACCGCGAGTTCTCATCCGTCAGCCGACGCTCGTGGCGAGCGCGGTCATTGATGAGATCGACCGTCTGCCGCTGACCTTTGAACGTGGCGACGTAGCGGCGACGCTGGCTGCGTTGAGCGAAATCGTGGATGCGAAGCTGCCGCAGGAACGTTGCGAGGTGGTCGTGATCTCTGATTTTCAAGAGACCACTTTTCGGACGTCAGTACCCAATCGTTTGCCGAGCCCAATAAACGAAGACCGCAATGACTCATGGAGAGGCTGGAAACACTTGGCTGACAAAGCGGCGATCACGCTCATGGATGTCGGTGTTGCGGAACCAGAAAATGCGACAGTGATCAGTCTCGCCACCGATCCGCCGATCGTCTCCGCCGAACAGTCCCTGACGGTGACGGCGGTCATTCGCAACAGTGGATCGAAACCGATCGCCGGACGTCGCGTGGATCTGTTGCTCGACGACCAACTGGCGGACTCGAAACGGATCGACGTTCCCTTGGGGCAAGACTCGATCGTCGAGTTCACTCTGGCTGCGCCAGCATCCGGCGAACACGGATTGTCCGTGCGACTCGAAGAGGATTCGCTGCCAGCCGACAATCAGCACTGGCTGCCGCTTTCGGTGCGATCGGGATTGAGCATCCTGTTGGTCAACGGACGACCTGCCGGTCGAGCGAGAGATTCAGCGACGTTTTTTGTCGAGCAGGCGTTGTCGCCGAATTCTCGCGAGCGTGGTCTGTCGAACGGGCTCGCCACTTCGCAGGGACTGCGGGTCATCACGGCCACCGAAGCCGATCTACCGAATATCGAACTGGCTCAGCATGACGTCGTCTGTCTGTGTGACACGGGATTGCTGACGGAGGCAGACATCGAACGTCTGCGTCGGTTTTTGGAAGCGGGTGGCGGAGTGATCCTGTCGCTCGGCTCGTCAGTTTCACTGGAACGTTTCAATGAAACCGTGGCGGGCTCGCGCGGGTTGATTTCGGTGCGTTTGTTAGAGCCGATCAGCGGTGCTGACGTTGATGGGAAGCCATCCGTGTTTGGCTTCGATCCCGGAGACTTTTTGCATCCGTTGCTGCGTGAATTTCGCGGCAATCCCGGTGCAGGACTCGAAACGGCTTTGATTCAACGTTACGTGAAAGCCGCAGCGAACGGCGAGGCGACCAGCAACGTGGAAACCGCGATTCGTTTCTCCTCGGGCGATCCCGCGATCTTGACCGCCTCGCGAGGAGCTGGCCGCTGTGTGTTGATCACGACGTCGCTCGACGAATCGTGGGGCGAGTGGGCCATCTGGGCACCGGGGTTCGTGCCACTGGTGCATGAGCTGGTGCAGTACGCCGCCGCCGGTCGCACGCAACCGCGCGAGCAACTGGTCGGTGAAACGATCTTGCGGAAGCTGCACAGTTCACCCGGCAATGTTGCCGTCACGCTGACTCGTCCCAACGGTGATCGGCAGACGTTGTCTGCTCAAGACATTGAGGGAACTCAGACGATCGTGGTCGGCAATACGCCAACGCCGGGCATTTACCTGTTGTCATTCATGGCGGAGTCGAATCACTCGGAGCGGATCGCGATCAACGTTGATCCGCGCGAGAGCGATCCTCGGCGGTTGGACGCGAAGGAGTTATCGACCTCGGCCTCGTTGAATGGAAAGATCGCGCTCCGCGATGCGACGTCTCCCGCACCGATCACGAGTGCCGAGGATGATTCGGCGGTGATGTCATTCGCACGAGGATTGTTGGTCGCCGTGCTTGTGTTGCTGTTGATTGAGCAAGGATTGGCGTGGCGATTCACCTGCGGAGTGACGGTGGCATTGGTTGCCATCAGCTTGGCGAGCATCTGGCTGGTCAACGGTTGGCAAATCGCGGTGCTGATCGTTGTTGGAGTTTGTGCATTTACGCGACTCAATCCGATCTCCAAGATGCTCGGCCGAACGAAGCCTTCCCTCAAAGGATGAAATTTGTGTTGCTGCTGTTTCTTTCCGACCGCTATCTGATTGGCATGGCGCTGTGGCTGGTCGCTGGCGGATTGTCGTTTTGGCTGTTGTTGCGGCTGCGTTCGATGTGGCGGGATAAACCGCGACGAATCACCGCATTGAATGCCGGACTGTCGCTGTGGATGACACTGTCAGCCCTGACGTCGGTCGAACTGTACTTCGCCCTGATTTACGACGCCTCCGATTCTTTCAACATGACCAACGTGTCGAAAAAGTGGTTCGCACTTCATGCGGAGCCGCAGAAAAAGTTCCTGATGGTCAATCCGAAGAAGCAGGAAGGAATTTGGTATCGCGACGACCGAGCGTATCCGGAGTCGCTGCGTCCCGATCAAAAGCATGTCGTGTTCTTCGGAGATAGTTTCACGTTCGCTCAAGGTGTGAACGACGTCAAAGACCGGTTTAGCAATCGAGTTCGCGACGTGCTGGAACGTGAAACGAACGGTCGGGTCATCGTTTCTAACGTGTCCGACGCAGGGAGGGATTTGCGCTGGATCAAGAATCTGTCGGAGGAGATGTTCAAGAATGGTCACAAAATTGACACGATGATTTACGTGATGTGCCTGAACGACATTGAGACTTATCACGAACGGCACGAGACGTACTACCAAGATTTGTCGCGTCACAATCCGCAGTTTTTTTTGTTTAGCGAGACTTATTTTTTCAACTGGGTCTATTTTCGTTTGCGGCAATTCACGGTTCCCGCCGTAAATGGGTATTACTCATTCGTGAAGGATTACTACAGCGGAGGTCCGTGGCGGTTCATGAGCAAGGCGTTGGACGACGTCCATCGCAATTGTCAGTCACACGGAGCTGACTTCCGCATCGTGATCTTTCCGTTTTTGCATAACTTGGGGCCGGAATACCCATTTCGAGAGGCCCATCAGCAGATCGTAAAATACTGTGAATCTCGTCATATTCAGGTTTTAGACCTTGAGCCGTTTCTGTCTCCCTCCGCCGCGAAAGGCCTGACGGTCAATCGGTTTGACGCTCACCCCAACGAGCGAGCTCATCAGTTGGCTGCCGATGCGATGTTACAAAAACTCTTGCAAGATTTTTCGACGAATGGAAATCCTCCACCAGACGGTACATAATCCCTGCGGCAACTCTCGCATCGGCGAAGTTGCCCGAACTCCTCCTTTTTTGCCTCGCCTAACACTCTCTCATGTCAGTATCAAACCACAAAGTTTTTCGGTTGATTCGGGACGACAACGTCTTGATCGTGGTTCCACAGGGAGACGCGATTGGGTTCCGTTACAACGACGTCCATCAAGAGTCCAACGCCACCCTGCAAATACTTGATGATGCGACGCTGCAACACGTGGTCATTGATTATGGCTGCGAACAGGTGCTGGGTTCGATCATCATCAGCGTGATCATCAAAATTTGTCGCAAGGTCGGGCTCAAGGGAGGGCGAGCGGCCTTCTGCAACGCGTCGCCAGACATGCAGGAAGTCTTGCAGACAATGAACCTGGTGAAGCTGTGGAAGTATCACCCCACGCGAGTTGAGGCAATTGCTGCTGTCCGTGCGGGCTGATTGTCTTTCTTCATCCGCAGACCGGCTTTGCCATCCGCTGGAAGTTTGAATTTCGGGAACTGCCTGCGCATGGCAAAGCCGAACTGCGGATGAGGCACAATAGCCGGTGAATGCGCTGGTCTCTGCGAAAGGCAGTCGTCATGCAATCGACCGAGAGGGCGGCTGAAGCCGTTCTTGAATTTCACACCAACAGCGAGTCTGACACCGACGTGTTGGGGACAACGCTGGCGTCAGCCATCGAAGCGGGACTGGTCATCGGCCTCATTGGTCCGCTGGGAGCTGGAAAGACACGTCTTGTGCGCGCGACGGCGACCGCTTTGGGAGCCGACCCCACATCGGTCAATAGTCCGACATTCGTGTTGATCCAGGAGTACGACAGCCGAATTCCGGTCTATCACTTCGACACGTACCGCTTGCGAGACGCGTCCGCGTTCGCAGATCTTGGTGCTGAAGAATACTTCGGCGGTGATGGAGTCTGTTTCGTCGAATGGGCCGACCGCGTTGAGTCCGTCTTGCCGCGCGACCGTTTACAAATCGAAATTGCCGTCGTCGGCCCGACGGCTCGTCGGCTGCGAGTTACCGCTACGGGACGATCGTCGCAGCGAGTTCTGACTTGCTGGCAGCAAGCGATCGTCAGTTCCAAGCCAGCGGCTTCTGCCAGCAATGCTTGAGTTCGCTTAAAGAGGAATCAATCACAACCTCGCCGTTCACTCCCTGAATCACGAGCCGATCGGACGCAGTCACATCGCCTAGTTTCGTGATCGGCACATTCGCCGAGCGGCAGAGCGATTCGACCACCGATTGTGATTCGGTAGGGACTTCGATCACGAAGCGGGAATTGCTTTCCGAGAACAACAACGCGACGTCGTCGTTCAATCCGGAACTCTTCGCCAGCAATTGCAGATCGAGCGACACTCCCAATCCGCCAGCGAACGCCATCTCGGCGACCGCGGCGGCGAGACCTCCTTCGCTCAGGTCGTGGCACGAACGGATGAAGCCGCCGCGAATCGCTTCGTGGATCGTGCCGAAGAGGCGTGGAGCGAGTTCGAGATCCAAGCGAGGAACGGTTCCCCCTGCGAGCCCGTTGACCAGCGCGAAGTGGCTGCCGCCGAGTTCGTTGGCGGTCGAACCGACCAACAGGATCACGTTGCCGACCGACTTGAGGTCCATTGTCACGGCTTGCTCAACATCGTCCAACTGGCCCAGCGCGGTAATCAGCAACGACGAGGGAATCGCGACGGACTGTTTTTGTCCTGCCGAGTCAGTGAAGGTGAACTCGTTGTTCAAACTGTCTTTGCCGCTGACAAACGGCGTGCCGAAGGCGATGGCGACTTCTTTGCAGGCGAGGGCCGCTCGGACGAGCGTCCCCAGTGTCTCTGGCCGATCGGTGTTGCCCCAGCAAAAGTTGTCGAGGATCGCGATGCGACGCGGATCGGCTCCAACGGCGACGCAGTTTCGTACCGCTTCATCAATCGCCGAGGCGGCCATCCAATACGGATCGAGATCACCGAATCGCGGATTCATTCCACAGGCCACGGCGAGCCCGCGCTTCGATAGCAAATTGGGCCGTACGACCGCTGCGTCCGACGGGCCGTCATTGCACACTCCGACGAGCGGTTTCACGACGCTGCCGGCTTGCACTTCGTGGTCGTACTGTCGGATGACCCACTCTTTGCTGCACACATTCAGCGAACCGAGAATGCGTTTGAGATCGTCATCGTAGAACGGTTTTTCAAACCGTTCGGCAAAGTGGCCTTCGAGTGCAACTGACTCAGCCGGTTTGGAAAACCGGCCTACCGAACGGCGGAGCGGCTCATCGGCCTTCGGCGTAAACACCGCTTCGCGAACGATCGGCGGGCGACCGTCGTGCAGAAAGCTCATCGCCAGATCGGCGACTTGCTGGCCGTGGTACTTCAACACCAAGCGACCGGTCGCTTTGAACTCGCCGAGCACCGCTGCTTCGACACCTTCAGATCGACAGAGCGATTCAAACTCCGGCCACGAACTTGGCGGCACCGAGAGCACCATGCGCTCTTGTGCTTCCGAAATCCAAATCTCGGTGTAACTCAAACCGGCATACTTCAGTGGAGCTTGCTCCAACCACACTTCAGCGCCGAGAGCCTCACCCATCTCGCCAACCGCGCTGCTGAAGCCACCCGCGCCGCAATCGGTGATCGCGCTGTACAGCCCGCGATCGCGGGCTTGTAGCACGACATCCGCAACCATCTTCTCAACGACCGCGTTGCCGATTTGAACCGATCCGCCAGAAATCGCTTCGCTCTCGTGAGTCAGTTCGGCGGATGAAAACGTCGCACCGTGAATGCCGTCGCGTCCCGTGCGACCGCCGACGGTGACGATGTAATCGCCCGGATTGACCTGTTTGTCGCATTTATCGACCGGGATCATGGCCACGTTGCCGCAGTAGACCAACGGATTCCCGAGATAGCGTTCGTCGAAATAGATCGCCCCATTGACCGTCGGAATACCCATGCGATTGCCGTAATCGCGCACTCCGGAAACAACCCCGCGCATCACCAATTTCGGATGCAGCGTGCCGGGCGGCAGCGACTCATGCGACGTATCGGGCGGTGCAAAGCAAAAAACGTTCGTATTGCAGATCGGCTTCGCGCCGAGCCCCGTTCCCAGCGGATCGCGAATGACGCCGCCGAGGCCGGTGTTCGCTCCACCGTAGGGCTCGATCGCCGAAGGATGATTGTGTGTCTCGACCTTGATGCAGACGTTTTGTGTCTCGTCAAACCGCACAATGCCGGCATTGTCTTTGAACACGCTGACGCACCAGTCCGCATCGCCCAGTTGACGACGAATCTCAACCGTTGCCGCGAAGATCGTCTCTTTCAACATGCTCTGAAAGTAAATGTCGTGGCGTCCGTCGCGGTAATGAATGCGACCGC
>JANNDA010001321.1:0-1991 GCA_031387195.1 Planctomyces sp.
GCAAAGCCCTGCAAACGCAATGTCTCCTGAACGATTTTTCGCACGCCTCCGACAACGCCACGCTCACCAAGAAAATCCGATCCCTCTTGCAACGACTGCTCAGGCTCGCTGTGTAGAATCCCCGAATGCCAGAAAGTGCAGGTCAGTGTCAGACCTTATTCTGTATTAGGAGCCAGCTCATGACCTTGTCGCGAATCCGTTCGGTCTGCTGTTCGATGGGATTGTTGATTGTTGCGCTGTTGATTGCCGCCGACCCCTTGTCGGCGCAGACGATCGCACGCTGCGGCAAAGGTTGGCTGGAACGGATTGACGGCTACCCAGTCCTGCACTTGAAAGGGACGCCGCGCGAGATGGGCTTTCAGCACGGAGCCCTCCTCCGCGAGAAAGTCACCTCCAACATGCACAACCTTCTGGACATGAAGGGGAATGAGACGCTGGTTGAATTCGGCCCGATCAAAGTGAAGCCGCGGCAGGCGATCGAGTCGATCATCGCTATTCAAAAGCCATACGTTCCGGCAAAATTCTTTGAGGAACTCGAAGGCTTGGCCGCTGGCTCAGGACTGAAGCCGGACGATGTTCGGGCCGCCAACTTCATCCCGGAAATGTTCCATTGCAGCGGCTTTGCGATCGCGAACTCGGCGACGAAAGACGGCACGCTGTATCACGGTCGAGTGCTCGATTACGCGATCGACTGGAAGCTGCAAGAGCACGCGGTGCTGATCGTGGCCGAGCCGGACGGCGGCATTCCGTTCGTCAACGTCTCGTATGCCGGGTTCATCGGCTCGGTGACGGGCATGAATGCCGAGCACGTCTCCGTCGGCGAAATGGGAGGCGGCGGACTCGGCTTTTGGTCCGGAGTGCCGATGTCGTTTCTCGTGCGTGAAGTGCTGGAAAAGGGGAAAGACCTCGACACCGCGATCGGCATCTTCCGAGACAATCGCCGCACGTGCCAATACTTCTACGTCGTCGCTGACGGCAAGACGAACCGCGCCGTCGGCATGGAAGCGTCGTTCGGCACGTTCTCGCTCGTGAAACAAGGGGAGTCACATCCGCTGTTGCCGACTGCCGTCAACGACTGCGTCCTGCTCTCTGCCGGAGACCGCTACAAAGAACTCGTCCGACGCACTCAAGCCAATCACGGCCAATTCACCGCCGAGACTGCCCGCGAACTCATGTGCCGCCCCGTCGCGATGAAGTCCAACCTGCACAACGTCCTGTTCGAGCCCAAGTCCACCAAACTCTGGGTCGCCAACGCCACCGCCGACAAGCAACCGGCCGCCGATCAAAAGTATTTTGCTTTCCAACTCAGCGAGTTACTCCTGCGACACCCAGAAGCCAGCAGCCCGGAGATTCCGCTGGCCGCGAAGTGAAGCCAACGAATAAAGTGGCTCGCTGACTGCAACGACAAGTTTGCGATTCTGAAAGAACGCATTATGAAACCGCTCATTCTCGGTACATCTGCCAGCAAGATTTCGGTCCAAGATTTCTTCGATCAATACTCTGACGAAGAATACGAGGTCATTGACTCTGACGGAGTCGTTCTGGCTCACGTCTATCCGGTTGATCGGAAGCAAGCCGAACTTTATGAGTTCCATAAAGAGGCCATGCTGAGCGATCCCGAACATCTTCGATCCATGCAAAAAAAAGCAAAGAGCCGACAGCCGGGTAAGACGACGGCAGAGATTAAACAACACCTGATGTCATTAACGGCCGAGTCATGCGATACACGATAACTTGGACCGACGATGCCGAGGCGGAATTGGCCAATGCTTGGTTTGAACTCGAACCATCTCACCGCAAACACTTCACGCGATGTATCGATGAAATCGAGGCCGACCTGCGAAACCACGCACGTCAAAGGTGTGTCCTTGCAGGGCGTTGAACCTCTGAAAGTTTCCTTTGCCGAACCGCGTCGGGGTGAGAATTCTGTCGGTGTCTTCTTCGTTGTGTTCGAGATGGACTGTTTGGTCCAAATCCACGGCATCAAGATT
>JANNDA010000751.1:0-3198 GCA_031387195.1 Planctomyces sp.
CTGGTTCATGACCTGAAAGAACGCGGGCTGCTCGAAGACACGCTCGTGATTTGGGGGGGCGAATTCGGCCGCACTGTCTACAGCCAAGGAGCGCTCACTCCAACTAATTATGGCCGCGATCATCACGGCCGCTGCTTTACCATGTGGATGGCCGGAGGTGGCGCGAAGCCGGGCATCACTTTCGGAGAGACCGACGACTACTGCTACAACGTCGTCAAAGACTCGGTCCACGTCCACGACTGGAACGCCACGATTTTGCACATGCTGGGGATCGATCACACGCGTCTGACGTTCCGATTCCAAGGCCGTGATTTTCGTTTGACCGACATTCATGGCAACGTCGTGCCGGGACTGTTGGCGTAACCCGAAGCGTCGGTGTGGCAAGGAATTTGGCCTGCCAATACCATGCCCCGCACTCAAGCTGGGCGGACAGTGGATCCTCCCGACGTTGACCGTGTTTGTGGTAATTGAAAACGAAGCGGTTGTCTGCAAGTGATCCGTGATGGGCTTACCGATCGCAATAGGTCATGGCCAATGGTGCAACGCAAAACTTTCAAAGTGAATCGCTGCCGTTTGTGGTGGGTGTTGTTGAGCGGCGTGGTGGTGCTGAACCTGATCACGACGAATGTGACGCTGGCCCAGCCTGCGCCTGTCGCTGCGGACGCTCCTGCTCCTGCCGCAGTTCGACCCGTCGCGGCGGCGGCTCGCACGGACCAATACCCCCCGTCTCCGGGATTCTTTCGAGGCAATCGTCCAACAAGCCTCGATAGCGGGGGAATGGGGAACTCTGGTTTCTATCTGAGTCTGTGGAGATTCATCCCGATCTTGGCCGCGTTTTTTGGTTGGGCCTGGATTGGCAAGTGGGTCAATCAAGACAGCCTCTCGCTGAAGGTCAACAGCGAATATTGGAACTCAGCCGTGTTGCTTGGCGGTTTGGGTGGATTGCTGGTCATCCTGTTGATGGCTGGTTTTGGATACGGTTTCATCCTGATGCTGACTCTGCAAGGTGTGCCGCTGGGGTTGTACATCCGCGAGCGAAATTCTTGTGTGCCCGAATCCGCTCGGTTGCTGACAAAGAAGCACCTCAAGAGCGTCGCGTTCCGCTTGCTGGCTCGGCTGGGAGTCAACTTTGGCGGTAAGAAGATGAAGCAGCAGCTACTTGGTCCGGACATCGAATTCATCGGCAAGACTTCGACAGGCCGTCGTGATACGAGCCGTGGAGCGCAAGTCGAAAACTCACGTGGCTTCTTGGCCGCAAAAGAATTGGTCTACGACGCGCTCATCAAGCGTGCGACCGATATTCACCTCGAACCAAAAGAAGACGAACTGCAAGTCCGCATGCGTATCGACGGTGTGATGCTGGCGGTCGAGCCGTTCGATCGAGCGTTGGGCGACAACGTCGTCAACATTTTCAAAATCCTCGGCGCGATGGACATCACGGAAAAGCGGAAGTCGCTGGACGGCAGCTTTCGAGCGTTGACCGAAGGACGCGAGATCGACTTCCGCGTCGCCACTCAGGGAACACGCGACGGCGAAAAGATGACGTTGCGTATTCTCGATCAATCGCAGTCGGTCAGCACACTCGATGACTTGGGCTTCCGCAAACAACTGGAAGAGCAGATCAAAAGCATTATCCATCAACCGCATGGTTTGATGCTGGTCTGCGGCCCGACCGGTGCCGGTAAATCGACCACGCTGTATGCCGTCCTCAACAGCATTGACTCGTACCAGCAAAACATCATCACGATCGAAGATCCGGTCGAATACAGCATGGAAAACGTGACGCAGATCGAGATCAACACGAAGGCCGGACAGACCTTTGCGACCTCGTTGCGCAGCGTGCTGCGACAAGACCCGGACATCGTGATGATCGGCGAAATCCGCGACGGTGAGACCGCCAACATCGCGTGCCAAGCGGCGAACACCGGGCACATGGTGTTCTCGACGGTTCACGCCAATGATTCGATCACCGCGCTGTTCCGGATGATTGATTTGGGAGTCGATGTGTCGATGTTGTCGAGCTCGCTGTCCGCGATCTTGGCACAACGGTTGGCTCGGCGGCTGTGTCCCGATTGCAAAGAGGCTTACACCCCGAAGCCCGAATTTTTGAAGAAGGCCAACTTGCCGGCAGAGAAGATCGACAAGCTCTATCACCCGCCGAAAGAAGGCGAAAACGCCTCGTGCCCGACGTGTGCAGGAATGGGCTACCGTGGCCGAATCGGCGTTTACGAACTGCTGGTAATCACCGACCGCATGCGCGACCTCATTCGTGATAAGGCCGCGCTGTCGGCACTCAAGGCTGAGGCTCGTAAAGCGGGAATGCTGTATATGCAGGAAGAAGGTTTGCGGCTCGTGGTCAAAGGGATCACGTCGATCGACGAGTTGCTGCGAGTCGTGAAGTAAGTGGAGTGACCGATGATTGATGTCCTGCTGCTGCTGATTCTTGCCGGAGTAACGTATTACGTTGCCAGCGAAGGAGCCTGGGGTGCGGCGACCACCGCCATGAGCGTGATTTTGGCCGGCCTGATCGCGATGAATTTCTTTGAACCCATTTGCGACAGCATGTTGGGCGGCAATTCGTATTGGCAGGCACGGCTGGATGTCATCGTGCTGGTCGGATTGTTTGCGGCAGTTGTCTCCGGACTGCGATTTGGCGCTGACTACGTTTCGCCGACTTACATCGGCGTGCATCGCATGGTCCATGAAAGCATCCGCTGGAGCTGCGGATTGCTCGCCGGTTACGTGACGATGGCATTCCTGTTGACGGCCTTGCACACCGCCGCGCTGCCGCGTGACTTTCTCGGCTTCAAGCCGGAACGAGATAACTTCTTCTCCACGTTTTCGCCCGACAAACAATGGCTTGGATTTACGCAGTACGTTTCGGAAAAAGTCTGTCGCTCATCGCCACCACATATCTTTGATGGCCCGCGATTCCCCGTGGGTGATACGACCGTGATCACGAATGACGTGTGGCCCTCGTTCCCCATTCGTTATGCCACACGCCGTGAACGCGGCGGCGGCGGAGCGACTGCCGCAAGAGCTCCCGTGCAGATCAAGCAGGTAGCCCCACAACAACAAGGCGCGCCTTCGTTCTGATGTTGTTGAGCCACTCCGAGGCTCAACGGAGAGGCGAGCGGGGTGGCGTCAGCCCCCGGTAAGTCTCCCTGCAACACCGGGGCGATGACGCCGCCCCGCTCG
>JANNDA010001341.1:0-2896 GCA_031387195.1 Planctomyces sp.
CGAACGCCTTCGAACCGGCCGACGACAACTGCTCCTGCCACTTCCGCAGCAGATTCTGACCGATCTCCAAGCGACGCGCTGCTTCCGCGAAACTCAGGCCTTGCCGAGAAACCAACGACACCGCCTCGACCTTGAACTCCCTCGTAAACACTCGACGTTTTGACATGAACTTCGCTCCTTACGCGTCACAAGACGCGCTACGTTGTGCGCACGCAAAACGTGGGCTAGTCCATAACGTCGCGCGGTCAATTCACGGACACAATCCATGCTTCCCAGAGGATGCCAATCATGTCGGACAAAGATCTGTTTTCCGTCACGAACAAAGTCACGTTAGTTTCGGGCGGCAGCCGCGGGATCGGTAAAGCACTGGCGCAAGGTTTCGCCGAGCGTGGCGCGAAGGTCATCATCACCGGTCGTGAGGCTGACACGCTCGCGCAGACCGCTGCCGAGCTATCGACGCCGGAAAATCCCGTGGTCCCCATCGTCTGCGATGTTGCCAAAGTCGAAGACGTGCAACGCTGCGTTGCCGAAGTCACCAAGCAATTCGGAAGGATCGACGTGCTGCTGAATGTCGCCGGGGTCAACAAGCGGAAGCCGGCGGAGGAATACACCGTTGAGGAATTTGACTTCATCGTCGATATCAATTTGCGTGGCGCGTTTTGGATGGCGGTGGAAGTTGGCAAGGTGATGTTGTCGCAAGGTTCCGGATCGCAGATTCACATCGACTCGCTCAATACGGCGTCCCCGTTGAAGAACGTGACACCGTATGCCATGACGAAGTTTGGGATCTCGGCGATGTCGCGCGGACTGGCCGTCGAATGGGGGCCACGTGGAGTGCGTGTGAATGCGCTCTCGCCTGGATTCATCCTGACCGACTTGAGCCGCAAGCTGTGGTCTGACCCGACGATGCAGGCGTGGGGTCGGCAAAACACTCCGTTGCAACGGCTTGGTGAAGTAGAAGATCTCGTTGGCACAGCGATCTTTCTCGCGGCGGATGCGTCGGCCTTCATGACCGGCCAAGTGATTCGCGTTGACGGTGGCTTCTCAGCAGGAACGGCCTGGCCGATTCCCGCGTAACGCCTCCGCTTACCGTCAACGGAGGAAAGACTCAGCGACGGCGGATCGTCGGCAATTTGGGGCGAGTTGGCGAATTGGACCCCGCTGCGGCAATTGTGTCTGTTGTACTAGCCGCAACGTCCGATGGCAGAAGGAAACCGCTGTCCGGACGGAGCCGCTCATCGTGCGCTTATTGTTGGAATCATGGACCGTTGGACGTCGTGACTCAGGTCGATGTCTTTGTCTGGTGATGATCGCGCTGAGCGGAGCTTTTACGACGACGACCGAGGCACTTTCAAAAGAGCCGTACTTTCAATTGGCTCAGGGCGGCCCTTCAACAACGCTCTTCGCGACTAATGACGAACCGTGGATCACGTCAACATTCGGCAGAGAAACGCCGTCACCAAAGCCGCGAATGCGGGATCGAAATCTGAAATCCTGTGGATCGCTCGCGCAGGTTCTGTGGGTCAACGATCAACCCTCGGCTTGCTGCCCGTGTTCGTCGTCGTTTTGCGCAGCCGAATGCTCCGGCGACAGAGACGCGTGCCACGACGAGTCGTGCGAGGTGATTTCCTTTCGAGACGATCTGCGGTGCGCTCCCATCACGCTTTGGGAGGACGCCAAGGGGATCGTGAATTGGAACAACACGCTCATTCTTGGAGCGGCAGCAGGATTAGCGATCGCATTTCGTGAAGGAGACGCGGATCGAGAAGTCCGCGAGTGGGTCAACAAGCATCCGAACCGCTGGGGCAACGTGTCTCACACGTTGGGCTATGTCGGTGATTTCGCTTATCAGGCTCCGGTGTTGTTGGGCGTTTACGGGTACTCGGTGTGGGCTCAAGACGCGGAACTGCACGACGTGATGGGAGCCATGTTGAGCGCCTACACGATCACGAGCATCAGCACAGTGCTCCTCAAAGTGGCGGTCAACAGCGATCGCCCCTCGGACGATTGGAACAACGGCCATTACGGTTTTCCCTCGTACCACACGTCGAGCAGCTTCGCGATCGCTGCCGTCTTGGATGAGTATTACGGCAGCTATGTCGGCCTCCCTGCGTATGCGTTGGCGGGGGCGATCGGATTCAGTCGTATCGACGAAAGAGCCCACGATTTGTCCGACGTCGTCTTCGGCGGCGCGATGGGCTTTGTGATCGGCAAGGCGGTTGCCGGACGTCACATCTGTGGGAACTCACGAATTCAGTTTGCCCCGTATGTGCATCCCACGGACGGCACTCCGGGCGTCGCTTGCGAGATGCGGTTCTAGGCTCTGTCTCGCAAATCAGTACGACGGGTACTCTTGCCCGTCGAGTCCCGTAAAATGACGGGCAAGAGTGCCCGTCCTACGAATCGCGGCGCAGATAGCCCGCTGACGAATCGAAGTACTTGCGGCGGCGACGCTGTTTTTCTGGGGCGGGGGCGGTCGCTTGTTGCAGGTCGGCGAGATTGGCCGAGCAGACTCGGCAACCGATCGTTTCCAAATGGAACGTGATGTAGTCTCGCGGACCTTCGTCGAGCGCTCCCAGCAAAAAACTGCCCAACTGGCTGCGAGTCGGGCAGGTCAAACGTTCGCGCCGCCAGACTTCGCCCACGGTGAAGCCCCCTTGATCACGCTCACATGCAAGCAAGGCGAGGTCATGACGCAGTGATTCCGACTCGCGCAACGAGTGCTCGATCACGGCCATGCGCTCGGCAGGCAGTTGCTCTGCCAGATAAGACAACAATTCTTCGCGGCTGTAAATGTGAGCGGACATGCAAAGTTCCCTACGTAGCCGTCATCGCTCCGCGTGACGAGCCGAGTGATCCACACCGCGTCGGGAAGCGTACGGCTCGTCACGCGGAG
>JANNDA010001358.1:0-8245 GCA_031387195.1 Planctomyces sp.
TTAGAACGCGGGTATGGCCGCCAAGCCGCAACTGACAACGACCTTGCCGGACTGCGGCAACATCCCGATTTTGAAATGCTGCTGCTGAAACATCAGTGACCCAAATTCCGTAGCACAGGCGGCTCGCCTGTGTGTTTTCTCCGTTGAAATCACAGGCGAGCCGCCTGTGCTACGTTTTTAGCCCAACTAAAGCGCTCCATCATGACAATTCTTGAAGACGCACCAGTTCGAACACAAAAGCTCATGCAGCACGCCAAGGCCACGGCGACCGTCTTGCAAGAAGAGTTTCAGGCCGCCTTCAAAGTTTATGACGCCACCAATGGCACGCTGCTTTGGCCAGCCACCAGCGCGGACGGCGAACCAGCACTAGATCCGCAGATTGTCGCCGAGTTCCAGCAAATCACGAAGAGCGGCCAGGCCCAAGTGCTGGCGGTGCCACAGCGCGGCTTCGTCGTGCGGTTGCCATTGAGCTTTCCGGGAACGATCCCGTTGATTGCCGAATCCTCCATCAAGGCATTGGCTGGCGGCGGACCAGGAAGAACGGAAGAACAATCTCGGTTGAGAGGCTGGGCACAGGCGGTCTTGGATCGTCTGCAACAAGCCGACTTACTCCGCACACGACGCTATGCCGAGGACGATCTCAAGCAACAGGTGAAGAAAGCTTGGGAACTGAATCTCACCGTCGAACGACTGGTACGGCATCTCCGCATTCATCGCGATGTGGAAGTAGGAATCGAACAAGCCCTGGATACGGCTCTGCCTTTCATCGGCGCGCAGTCGCTGATTTGGGTGCCGGCCAAGCTCGAATCGATGATGGTTCGCGGCCAGCGCGTCCTCACCGGATTTGATGCCTGTGAACTCATCAAGATCCTCAAGAAATCGGAAGACCTGAAGGACATGGGGTTGCTGATTGTGAATCAGGTTCGCGGCACTCCGCTCGGAAATGAGTTCCCATCCATTACTAACGTCATGGTGATGACGGTCCCCGTGGGTTCAACGACCGGCTGGGTGATCGCGCTCAACAAACAGCAAGACGAGGCGGACGCCGACTTCCGCAACTCGGATGCGGCAGCACTGGCACCGTTCGCGGCACTCATCGGGTTTCTCATTCGCTCGTGCGATCGCTACCAGGATCTCAAGGAATTACTCGTCGGGCTAACTCGCTCGCTGGCATCCGCCGTCGATGCCAAAGATCCCTACACTTACGGCCACAGCGAACGAGTCGCACGCATCGCCATCGAGCTGGGACGCGAACTGGGACTCGTCGGCGATGACCTCAGCGATCTGTATCTGGCCGGCCTGTTGCACGACGTCGGCAAGATCGGCATCCGTGATGATGTGCTCGGCAAACACGGACCACTCACATCGGAGGAGCATGAGCACATGAAACAGCACCCAGTGATCGGTCATTCGATCCTGAAAGATCTGCGGCAGGTGAGCAACTTACTTCCGGGAGTGCTGCATCATCACGAACGCTGGGACGGCAAAGGCTATCCCCACGGATTGGCCGCAGAAGCGATTCCGCGTTTGGCTCGAATTCTCGCCGTAGCCGACAGCTACGACGCGATGAGTACCAGCCGTCCATATCGCAAAGCCATGTCCCCCGCCAACGTCGAGACGATTCTGGATGAAGGAGCCGGTTCGCAATGGGATCCGCAAGTGATCCAAGCATTTCAAAAGGCGAAAGTCCGCGTCCGCACCATCCGCGAACGCGGCCTTGGTGAATCGCTCCGCCAAGCACTCGACGGAGCCCTCCGTGACCACGGCAGCTCCCGCATGTTTCCCCGCCATATGGCGCTCCCGGCTGGCACGATGTAGGCGGTGAATGTCGTCTTCACCGAAGTATTCTGGCGAGCGGGGCGGCGGCAGCCACCCGGAATACATCGTGCCAAGAGATTACCTCCGCATGGCCAATCGCTACTGATCGCAATGCCATTTTCGTCAGGCTCGCCGTTCGTTGTTTGCTGGCACGGTTTCAACTATCTTTCCCGCCCTTGAACGTAGCCCGAATCGACGGGCTCTTTCCGGCGGATTTCTGAGGCCAAGAGGGCCTGGCCGGGGAGATGAATTTGCCGTCTTCTGCCAGGAGTCACGGAGTTGTCCGACGGTCACGAAGAGCTTGAACCGGTCCCGCCTGAAACGGGATTGGTCTCGTCAGGAAATATCATCCCGCTGGCGATTGAAGACGAAATTCGCACCAGCTACCTGACTTACGCGATGAGCGTCATCATCAGCCGCGCGCTGCCCGACGTCCGCGACGGATTGAAACCTTCGCAGCGACGCATTTTAGTGGCGATGCGCGATCTCAACTTGGGGCCGGCGTCGTCGCGGACCAAGTGCTCGAAGATCGTCGGTGAGACGATGGGTAACTATCACCCGCACGGCGACGGAGCCATTTATCCGACGCTGGTCCGCATGGCTCAGACGTGGGCGATGCGTGAGACGCTGATCAGCACGCAGGGAAACTTCGGCTCGCTGGCCGGTCTGCCTCCCGCCGCGATGCGGTACACGGAAGCTCGGTTGTCGCAAGCGGCGTCCGACATGCTGCAAGATCTCGACCGTGACACCGTCGAGTTCGTCGCCACCTACGATCAGCAACGATCCGAGCCGGTCGTGCTGCCGTCGCGGTTTCCGAATCTGCTGGTTAACGGCTCGAACGGCATTGCCGTCGGTATGGCGACGAGCATCCCGCCGCACAACCTCGCCGAGGTCTGCGACGCGACGGTCATGCTGATCGACAATCCGAACTCGACTATCGGCCAGATCATGCAGGTCATGCCCGCTCCGGACTTCCCGACCGGAGGCATCATCTGCGGTCGAGCCGGTGTGCGTCAGGGTTTTCTGACCGGCCGGAGCACGTTCACGCTACGAGCACGCACGCACTTTGAAACGGAGAAGAATTCGGACGTCATCGTCATCACCGAGATTCCGTTCCAAGACACGCGCGACCGCATTCGCTCGAAGCTCGAAGAGTTGGTCAAGGACGAGCGAATCAAGGGAATCGCTCGCGTCACCGACTTCACCGACCGCACCGACAAGCCGTGGCGCGTTCGTCTACACATCACCTTGAAGCGAGACGCCGACAAGGAAGTTGTGCTCAATCAACTCTTCCAATTCTCGCCGTTGCAGCAGACGGTCAGCGTCATCTTGTTGGCACTGGTCGGCAACCGGCCGAAGGTGCTGACGATCAAAGAGATGTTGCAGGAATTCATCCTGCACCGCGTCGACGTCATCCGCCGCCGCACCGAGTTCCTGCTGAGCGAAGCTCGCAAGCGCAAGCACACGGTCGAAGGCTTGATGATCGCCCAGATCGACATCGACCAAGTCATTCAGACGATCCGGCAGTCTCCCAGCCGCAACGAAGCAAAGGTCCGCTTGCAGCAAATCGCTGTTCCCGGCGAACTCATCGCGCGGGCGCTTGGTGATATCGGCTTCAAAGCGTTTCAAGACGAATACGGCGCGAAGGCGGCGTACTCGCTGTCGCCGAATCAGTCGGAAGCGATCGTCTCGATGCAGTTGGGCTCGCTGGCAAATCTCGAACGCGAAAAGCTGTCCGAGGAATTCGGCAAGCTACTCACGGACATCTTGGGCTATCTGCATTTGCTGTCCGACGAGGCTCACATTCGAGCGGTCGTGCGGCAAGACATGCTCGACCTGAAAGAGAAGTACGGCGACAAACGCCGCACTGACATCGAAGACGCCGAGGCCGAAGACGTTGACCGCGACGAGCTCATCACCGAAGAGTCGATGACGGTGGTCTTGTCGCAACGCGGTTACATTAAGCGAACCGTATTGACGGAGTATGAAGCTCAGAACCGTGGTGGCCGGGGAGTCATCGGCGCGAAGACCGAAGACGACGATCCGATTCAGAATCTCTTCGTCGCCAGCACGCACGATTGGCTGCTGTTCTTCACTGACAAGGGCAAGGTCTATTGGTCGAAGGTGTATGACCTGCCGCTCGGCACGCGCACCGCGAAGGGACGCGCTCTCGTCAATCTGCTGACGCTGAGTGAAGGCGAAAAGGTTTGCAACTGCGTCGCGGTGCGGACGTATGACGATCGCTCGCTGATGATCGCCACTCGCAACGGCACCGTGAAGAAGACGCCGCTCACCGAGTATTCACGTCCGAAAAAGGGCGGCCTCATCGCGATCTCGCTGGTTGAAGACGATGTGGTTGTCGACGTGCAGTTGGTCACGGCCCGTCAAGACGTGCTCATCGCCACGGCGAACGGCATGGCGATCTGCTTCCGCGAATCCGACGCCCGCAGCATGGGCCGAGCGACTCAGGGAGTCCGCGGCATCCGGCTCGGCAAGGGTGACATCGTCATTGGCATGGTCATCGCCCATCCGGAAATGACGCTGCTGACCGTGTGCGAAAAAGGATATGGCAAGCGAACGCCGTTTGGTCTCGGTGAGGTTGATGTTCCTGAAGGAGTGTCGCCGACCAATGAAGAAACACTCGCTGGCGAAGGCTCGGCCGACACGCTCGCGACAGAGGTCGAAGCCGACGACACAGTTCCAGCCGCTGATGCGGATGCGATTGAACCCGAAGAGGCCGAAACCGAGGGGACTGAAGAAGCCGCCAAGAGCGGTATGCAATACCGTCGCCAGGGCCGAGGTGGCAAAGGTGTCCGCGACATCAAGACGACCGCACGCAACGGCAAAGCGGTCGATATTGTCGCCGTCAACGACGCGGACGAAGTTCTAATGGTCACGGCCAGCGGCAAGATTCAACGTCTACGTGCCGGGGACATCAGCATCATCGGTCGCAACACTCAAGGGGTTCGCATCATCCGCCTGGAAGACGATGACAAACTTGTCTCAATGGCTCGCATTCCGGCTGAGATCGCAGCCATCGACGATGCCGCCGTATAGCCGGCTCTCCCCGAGAGCCGGCTACGCGGCGAGCTTTGCCCGCCGCGTCTGCTCTCAGTGAGACCGAACGAGACTGCTCGACGAAAACCAAATTTGATTGAAACGAATCTGAATTGCTGGTTTTTCGCCGAGGGCCACGAATATACTGCCGCCGCCCGAACCGTCAGCTTGCTTCTGTCCACTGACCTTCCCCGCCTTGGTTGACGTGATCGAGCCCTTCAGGACCGCTCGTCCCATGCATACCAGCACCTTGCCGGTTGGATCCGGATCGGTTGTTGAATTTTCTAACGCCACCGCCTGCCTCGAACCCGCCGTCGCCTCCCCGCCCAGCACCACATCGTTGATCGATCTGGATATTGCGGCCGCGCACGTGGAAGAGTCACTGGCTCTGGTGTCTGCGCCTGTGATTCACTCGCAGGCTACGACACACGAGAGTCCCTCGCCTCAAATCGCTCGCCGCCCGCTGTCAAAGCGGACGAACTCGCTCATGGGCGTGCAGATCATCGGCGTTGGCTCTTACGTGCCGGACAACATTGTGACGAATGCCGATCTACGAGAACGGCACGGCTTCGATCCGGAATGGATCGAACAACGAACCGGAATTTTCGCTCGGCGACACGCGCCGCCTGGAGTCGCAACTAGCGATATTTGTGTCGAAGCGGCGAAGCGAGCGATCGAGAATGCCGGAGTGAGTTGCGAAGACATTGATCTGTTGATCGTCGGCACATTTACTCCGGATCACACCTGCCCTTCGACCGCGTGCATCGTTCAAGAGAAGTTGGGACTCGATGTTCCCGCGTTCGACCTCGCCGCCGCGTGTTCGGGATTCGTCTATTCGCTCGCGACGGCGTCGCAATATGTTGCCACGGGAAATGCGAAACTAGCGTTGGTGATCGGCGCTGATCTTTGCAGTCGCATCGTGAACCCCATCGACAAGAAGGTAGCGCCGCTGTTTGGTGACGGTGGTGGAGCGGTTTTGGTCTCTCGTGGAAGCATGGATCAAGGTTTGGTCTGCTACCAATTGGGTGCCGATGGTGGCGGCGGGCCATTGTTGCAATGTCCCGCAGGTGGAACTCGGCAACCAGTAACGCCTCAAGACATCGCGGCCGGTCAGCAGTTCCTCAGTATGGACGGTCGCAACGTCTTTATTTGGGCCGTGCGAGTTGTTGAGGACACGATCAAACTGGTACTCGACAAAGCTGGGCTGCGAATCGAAGACGTTTCGTTGTTTCTGCTACATCAAGCCAACGCTCGCATTTTGGATCACGCTGTCGACAAGCTGGGGATCCCGCGAGAAAAAGTGCTGATGCAGCTCGACAGATACGGCAACACCTCGGCAGGCTCAATTCCACTCGTGCTCGACGAAGCGGCTCGTGCCGGACGAATTCATTCGGGTGACACGGTTCTCATGTGTGGCTTCGGAGCGGGTTTGACGTGGGGTACGGCGTTGTTCCGCTGGTAATACAAACAGGAGACTTCGAGATGATTGAATTCATCCGCAAACTTCTTGGTAAGACGATTGTGGTAACACTCCGCCAAGAGGGAGTGAACCCTGTCAAAGGATTATTGACCGCCGCCGACGAGCACTTCTTGATCGTCGAACAACTGCGAGGAGCTCGCCGAGTCCCGGTGCATATTCCAATGGCGTCGGTGTTGTTCTTCGTGGAAGACCACGACGAACGCTGATTTCCGCGAAGCATTGAGGGCCGCGTCATGAAGCTCGGAATTGTGACCTACATGTGGGGTGCGGACTGGGATCTGCCGACCCTGATTAAGAACTGCGAAGCGACCGGCTTTGAAGGAGTCGAACTTCGCAGCACGCACAAGCACGGCGTCGAACCGTCGCTCAACAAAGAACAACGCGCAGAAGTCCGCAAACGATTCACCGACTCAAAAGTGACTTGCGTAGGGCTCGGCTCCGCCTGCGAGTATCACCATCAAGATCACGGCATCGTCCAGCAGAACATCGACTTGACCAAGCAATTTATCTTGCTGTCGGAAGAGATCGGAGCCACCGGCGTGAAGGTCCGTCCGAACGGTTTCAATCCCAAGGAGGAGCCGAAGCGAACAATCGAACGCATCGGTCTTGCGCTGCGGGAATGCGGCCAGTTTGCGGCGGATCACGGTCAAGAAATCCGCGTCGAGGTTCACGGCAACGGAACGCAGAAGCCGGAAGTCATTCGCGACATCATGAAGGTGGCCGACCATCCCAAAGTCGTCGTCTGCTGGAACTCGAATCCTGGCGAGACGATCAATGGCTCTCTGAAAGCGGCCTTCGACCTTCTGAAAGACAAGTTCGGTGCCACAGTTCACATTCACGATTTGTATGACGCCGACTATCCGTATCGGGAATTGTTCGCGCTGCTCAAAGCGATGAATTATCGCGGCTGGTGTTTGTCCGAAAGCCCCGCGACCACCGACACCGTGCGAGTGATGCGGTACTACAAGGCGCTGTGGGATGAACTGACCAAATAGCGCCGTCGCGATAATTCGGCAACGCTCATCCGGCAATTGTCGTCTTTCGCTCCGCGAAAGAACGTCCTTTCGCGGAGCGAAAGGCGACAAAGTGAGTGTCCTTGGGCGTGAGCCCCGGTTCTTCCGGGAATGAACCATTGGGCTGACGCTGCCCCGCTCGCCGGTCTCATTCGCGGCCGAATTATTTCAGCACCGAATCGTTCGGCTTCTCAGCGGACTGAATCGTCTTCGCTCGTCGAGGGATGACGATCTCAACACCAGGCGTTGAATGAATCTTCTTCGCGGCCGGTGCGGTCTGCATTTGGACATCAGTAGTCGCCGCGTTGGAATCGAGAGACTGACCACCAAACGCTTGCGACTTCGATCGAGGCCATAATCCATTCGGAGCCGGCTTCCATCCGTTGGCCGATGTTCCGCTGGTCCGATCGGCCACTCGTGGTGCCAGTTTCATGCGCTCACGATAAATCTGAAGACCATCTACTGCGTGATACAGCGGACCGCACTCGGCATTCACGCTGCGGTTGGTGATTAGGTCTTGAGCCAAGCAGCGAACTCCGTTTTGGATCCACGGCTCGGACAAGCGAGATTGCGGCAACGCCACCATCAGCCATTCGATCATGTGACCGGAACTGTTAATGCGCGCGTTAAAATCGTTGCTGAATCCCGGGCCTTTGAAGAAATGGATCGAAAAACTGCCATCTCCATTTTGCAGCGATCGTGCTTCGGCAACGAATCTCTGAATTTTTTGGTCAGCCTCCAACCAGAGGCCACGCAGCGGACGACGTGTTTGCAGGTACGAATTACGAGCATAAGCGGTCGCGAACAGGCTATGAGTTCCACCACACGGGCCGTCATAAACGGTGTTTTGGATTTCCATCCGCACCAGTTCTTCAAT